>JAZREK010000035.1:0-15078 GCA_045660765.1 Clostridia bacterium | reverse complement strand
TGACGATGATTTCAATGTTGTTTCAATCGAGGAAAAACCCGAAAATCCCAAGTCAAAATATGCAGTCCCCGGACTTTATTTCTATAACAACGACGTAATTGAAATTGCCAAAAATGTAAAACCCTCCGCGCGCGGAGAAATCGAAATCACAGCAGTAAATAACGAGTATCTTAAGAGAGGCACTCTTAAGGTAAAACTCTTCAACCGTGGTATGGCATGGCTTGATACAGGTTCTCCCTCAGGTATGCTTCAGGCAAGTCAGTTCGTACAGTCAGTTCAGAGTGTTCAGGGTATGTACATATCCTGTATCGAGGAAATTGCGTACCGTCGCGGATTTATAGATAAAGCACAGCTTCAGAAAATCGGCGAAGAACTCAAAATGGCCGACTACGGTAAATATATTCTTGATATTGTGAAGGAGTAAAGGTTATGAAAATATTAGTAACAGGCGGTGCCGGATTTATCGGCAGTAACTTCATATACTATATGCTTGAAAAGCACGCAGGTTATAAGATAGTGTGCCTTGATGCGCTTACATATGCAGGCAACCTTGAAACTCTTGAAGAGGCGATGAAAAACCCCGATTTCAAATTTGTAAAGGGCGACATCACCGACAGAAAAGCAGTAAGAGAACTTTTTGAGCAGGAAAAGTTTGATATTGTCGTAAACTTTGCGGCAGAAAGCCACGTTGACAGAAGTATTGAAAACCCCGAAGTGTTCTTAAAAACAAACATTCTCGGTACACAGGTGCTTATGGATGCGTCCCGTGAATTTGAGGTAAAGAGATATCATCAGGTTTCAACTGATGAGGTTTACGGCGACCTTCCCCTTGATCGTCCCGACCTTTTCTTTACCGAGGAAACTCCCATACATACATCAAGTCCGTACAGCGCGTCAAAAGCAGCGGCTGACCTTCTTGTTCAGGCATATTGCAGAACATACAATTTCCCTGCAACAATTTCTCGTTGCTCAAATAACTATGGTCCTTACCATTTCCCCGAAAAACTTATTCCGCTTATGATTGCAAACGCACTTGCAGAAAAACCGCTTCCCGTATATGGTGAAGGTCTCAATATCCGTGACTGGCTCTATGTTGAGGATCACTGCAGCGCGATTGACCTTATCATCCACAACGGAAAAGTAGGCGAGGTTTATAATATCGGCGGACATAACGAAAAGGCTAATATTGATGTTGTTAAAATTATCATCAAGGAGCTTGGCAAGAGTGAAGACCTCATAACTTATGTTACAGACCGTAAGGGGCACGATATGCGTTATGCTATTGACCCTGCAAAAATTCATCGTGAACTCGGATGGCTCCCTGCAACAAAGTTTGATGATGGTATCAAAAAGACAATAAAGTGGTATCTTGATAATAAACCCTGGTGGGAAAATATCATCAGCGGAGAATACAAAGAATACTATAAAAAAATGTATGATGGAAGATAATATATGACAAACTCAATTGAAAAATTCACTTGGAAAAATGTAATGAAATACCGCAATTTCTTGTTTGGATTTGCGGCGGTATGGATAGTTTTCTTTCATATTCGTGCCATGGTGGGAACTCCCAGAACGGGTTTGCTGCGCGAACTTTTGAGCTTGGGAAACATCGGTGTGGATGTTTTTATGTTCCTGTCCGCTGTCGGACTTAGTTACTCTATTGAGAAGAACTCTCTGAAGGAATTTTATAAAAACCGATTTTTAAGACTTTGGGTACCATTTATCCTGATTTGCGTTCCTTATTATATGTGGCGTGACAGTGTAACAGGAATTACACTTGAAAGAATACATTGTTTTATCCTTGATACAACTGCAATAAATTTCTGGATAAAAGCAAAAGTTCCGTTCTGGTATGTTTCGCTTGCCACTGCTATGTATCTTTTTTACCCGTTGCTGTATAAAATCTATCGCAAGGATAAACGAAACCTGTTAGTGTTGGGAATATTATGTGTAGCGCTTGAAATTTTTCTTGTTGAAAGCGGAATTTATACATATTCGGAAAAGGCTCTTTCTCGAATCCCCATAATTTTAATCGGTATATATATGTCGGATATTGTAAAAGAGAACCGCGAAATAAAAAAATGGCATATATTGCTTTCTGCAATTATCTTCGTTGGGCTGTTTTACGTTCAACAACTTTTGCCGTACAGCGTAAACATAATGTACGACCGATTCATCTATGGCATAATGACTGTTCCGATGATTATTCTTATCACTTGGTTAATGGATAGAATAAGAAAAATCAAAGTGGGAGAGGGTATATATAAATTCTTCTGCTTTTTCGGAGGATTTTCACTTGAACTGTATCTTGTGCACAACGGAATAACGCGTATACTAAAGTATTACGATATTCTGTATTATCCGGCATACACTTACTATTTGTGGATTTTCCCAATATCAATAGTGCTTGCTATCGGATTTAACAAGATAGCAGAAGATATAGTTTCATCGAAAAAACTAAAAAGTTAAATCTATATAAAAGGAAAATAAAAAATGAGTAAAGAAATATCATTTTGTCCTTACCGCGTGTGCCCTTTGGGTGCTCATATTGACCATCAATATGGTATTGTAAGCGGTTTTGCCATTGATAAAGGCATTGAAATTGAATACGAAAAAACAACAGACGGCAAGATTTATCTTGAAAGCTGTGATTTTGAAAAGAAAGTTGAATTTCAAGTAAATGAAACCCTCGTAAAAGAAAGCGACTGGGCAGATTATCTGCGCGGTGCGACAGCTTCTTTAAAGAAAAATCACAACCTTTCCTATGGTGTAAAGGCACTCATAAAAGGAAGTCTTCCTATTGGTGGACTCTCGTCTTCTGCGGCTGTTATAATTGCGTTTTTGAATGCCCTGTGTCGTGTTAACGGTATAAAACTTTCCGAAAAAGAAATGGTTATGACGGCGCTTTGGGCAGAAAACGAATTCGTTGGTGTAAGCTGTGGTAAACTTGACCAGTCGTGCGAAATATATTCAAAGAAAGATAATCTTTTATATATTGATATGAAAGACGATTCATACGAGCTTATTCCTGCAAAGGAAAATATGCCGAAATTCAAGATAGCCATATTTTTCAGCGGTCTTGAAAGAAGCCTTGTAGGGAGTCTTTTTAACCAGCGTGTTAATGAACTCAAGAGCGCGGCGTATAAGTTGAAAGAACTTTCAGGAATGCCTCTCGGCGACTTTGCAGATACCCGCCTTCGTGACGTTCCTCGTGATGTTTTTGAAAAGTTCAAGGACGAGCTTTCGGAAAACGAGAGGAAAAGAGCAACTCACTATTATTCCGAAATGGAACGAGTGGAAAAAGGTATAGAAGCGTGGAAAAACGGAGATTTGGAAGAGTTTGGTAAACTTTCTTTTGAAAGTGGAGAGAGTAGTATCAAAAATTATGAAACAGGATCGCCGCAACTTATAAAAATTCACGAAATCATGAAAGAAACAAAAGGCATCTACGGCGGACGATTTAGTGGTGCCGGATTCAAGGGTTGTGCAATGGCACTTGTAAACCCTGAATTTGAAGAACAGATAAAGAAAGAAGTAACAGAAAAATACCTCAAGGCATTCCCCGAGCTTGAAGGGAAATTCGGCATCTATTTTGCACAGAGTGCAGACGGAATAGAACTTTCTTAAGGAGAAAAATTATGGCTAACTTTAAAAAATATGACGGAAGTAAAAAAATACTTGTCACAGGTGCGGCAGGTTTTATAGGCTTTCATCTTTCTAAAAGAATTCTTGAAGAGGGCGGCGAAGTAATCGGGTTTGATAACGTTAACGATTACTATGAAGTTTCACTCAAAGAAAGTCGACTTGCAATCCTTGAAAAGTATGAAAAATTTACTTTCATAAAAGGCAATCTTGCTGACAAAAGTGCAATTGAAAATATCTTTGAAACCTATGCTCCTGAAATAATTGTAAACCTTGCGGCTCAGGCAGGTGTGCGCTATTCAATTGACAATCCCGATGCGTATATCGAAAGCAATATTATAGGTTTTTATAACATTCTGGAGGCGTGTCGTCATCATAAGGTTGAGCATCTTATCTATGCTTCAAGCTCATCTGTTTACGGAAATCAGAAAAAAACTCCTTTCTCAACCGACGACAATGTAGACCACCCGATAAGTCTCTATGCGGCAACAAAAAAATCAAACGAACTTATGGCGTTTACTTACAGCCACCTTTATAAATTCCCCTCAACAGGACTTCGCTTCTTCACCGTGTACGGTCCTTATGGCAGACCTGATATGGCGTATTTCTCATTTACAAAGAAAATAATGAAGGGTGAATCAATCAAAATATTCAACAACGGCGATATGTATCGTGATTTCACCTATGTTGACGATATTGTTCAGGGTATTATGAATATGCTTTTAACCCCTCCTGCGCCTGATGAAAACGGTGATAGAGCAAAGGTTTACAACATAGGTAATAACAACCCCGAGAAGCTTATGTATTTTATCGAAACCCTTGAAAAAGCTATCGGTAAAACAGCAGAAAAAGAGTATCTTCCCATGCAACCCGGTGATGTTTATCAGACCTATGCTGATGTAACCGATTTGCAGAAGGATTTTGACTTCAAACCTTCAACTTCAATTGAAGAAGGGCTTTCTAAATTTGCCAAGTGGTATTTTGAATATTACGGAGAAAAATAATGACACAAGATTTTACAAATATGCTTTATCTCTTCGGTGCATCAGCGCTCGGAGGAGAGATTAAAACAGAATACTGTAAAAATTTAAGTAAGATACGCGACCTTTCGCTTATGCAGGAAGTATGGGATGTCGTGTATGGTGGAGTGCGCCCGAAAATAGAATCTGGAGAGGTTAAAATACCCCCTGAAATTCATGCTGCACTTGAAAAGACTTTCCTTGCAAATGTGGCTATAAATATTCAGAAAACTCAGTTTAATCTGGCTTCGCTTCGCACTCTTTCTGAAAATGGTATAAAATGTGCCGTGCTTAAAGGTTGCACAATCGCGCGTCTTTATGCTATGCCCGAATCACGTGTTTCAAGTGATATGGATGTTTTGATTGACGGCAAGGACGAGGAAAAAACAGTAGAAATACTGACAAAACTCGGCTATGACTGCGAATCTCGACCGAAATATGACCATCATATGAAAGCAACCCATAAAACAGGCGGACTTTTAGAAGTTCACGTTGCGCTTCATTCTGTGCCGACAAACGATATACTTCTCGAAGATGAAATTCGTTATGACGAAGAGTTTTATCGTCTTCCCGACGGAACATACACCCTCGGAATACAGGATAATATGGTGTATCTTTCGGCACACCTTATAAAGCATCTTGTAAACGATGCCACCGGCGTCAGACAGATGATGGACCTTCTTTTGTATATGAAGGAATACGAAAAAGAAATTGATTGGGATAAGTATAATTCCCTTATGAAAAAACTCGGCTATGACAATGTTATCCGAGTAATAAAAGGTATAGGAGTAAGATATTTCGGTATGGAATTTGCCGATGCCATAACAGAGGGCCACGGAATAGAGGAGCTTCTGGAAGACTGTGAAATCGGCGGAGTTTTTGGCAAAAACGAAAAGGAAAGAGCAAGGTTTTACTCTATATTCACTCAAAGGCGCGCTAAAAAGAGTGCTTTTGGCTACCTTATATATAGACTTTTTAAAAGCGAACGCGGAATTTTTGCAGTGTTGTTCCCGCCTGTATCTGCAATAAAGGAAAGATTTTCCTATGTAGAAAAATATCCGATATTGCTTCCAATAGGTTGGGCGCATCGCTTTGTTACGATTTTCCGTAAAACTTCAGGAAAAGCTGTAGCAAAAACTGAAAAAGATATAAAAGAAAATGACGTAATTACAAGACGAATAAAAATGGCAGAAAAACTGGGAATGTTTAAAACAGAGGATAACAAATGAGTTTATTGATGCTTCAGGGCGTTTCAAAAAGCTTCGGAGAAAGAGTGCTTTTTGAAAACGTTTCATTTAACATTGAAAATACTACAAAGATGGGCTTTATCGGCACTAACGGTGTTGGTAAAACAACTCTTTTCCGTACAATACTTGGGGAAGAGGATTTTGTCGGCGATATTGTAAAATCTTCCGACCTTCGCATTGGTGTAATGGAGCAGACACCCCCATCAAGTGATAACCTTACTGCGTACGACTATACGCTTGAGGTTTTTTCGCGTTTTTTTGAAATAGAAAGAGAAATGGAAACAATCCGCCTCACTCTTGAAAAAGGAGAGGGCGATACCAATCGTCTTATAAACAGACAAGAAGCATTAAACACCGAATATATACGTGGGGAAGGACTTACTTTCCGTGCACGTACACGCAGTATGCTTCTTGGTCTCGGTTTTTCGGAGAACGAAATAAATTTACCGATGTCTGCGCTTTCAGGCGGACAGAAAACGCGCCTTTCGCTTGCACGTACACTTCTTTCCGAGGCGAATTTCCTTCTTCTCGACGAACCGACAAACCACCTTGATATTGATTCGGTAAGGTATCTTGAAGACTTCCTCCGAAACACTAACAAGGCGTTTATCGTAATCAGCCATGACCGATATTTCCTTGACCGTGTGACAAACACGACTATTGAACTTGAAAACAAAAAAATTGCGTGCTATACGGGTTCTTACTCGACCTTCCTTGAAAAGAAGGAGCAGGTAAAACTTGCAATGCAACGCAAATATGACAATACAATGGCAGAGATAAAGCGTATAGAAGGAATCATCGAACAGCAGAAACGATGGAACCGCGAACGCAATATCCGTACTGCCGAGCATAAACAAAAAAGCATTGACCGCCTCGAAGAGACACTTGAAAAACCCGAGGAAGATACGTCAAAAATCCATTTCCGCTTTACCGCTGAAAGAAAAAGCGGTAACGATGTCTTGAAAGTAACGGGACTTGAAAAAACGTATGACGACAAACATCTTTTCTCCGATGTCAATTTTGAAGTAAAGCGCGGAGAGAGAGTTTTCCTTTTAGGTCCGAACGGTTGCGGAAAATCAACGCTTTATAAAATGATAAAAGGTGCCGTTCCCACTCCTGAAGGAAGCGTTTTCTTCGGCACAAACGTTGACTGCGCATACTATGATCAGGACAGAAGTGATATCATCGGCGGAAAAGATGTTGAAAATGAACTTTGGGATATGTATCCCCGTATGGACAGAACACAGATAAGAAATGCCCTTGCGGCGTTTTTGTTCCGTGGTGACGATGTGTTTAAAATGACCGACACCCTTTCAGGTGGCGAAAAAGCGCGACTTTCGTTGCTTCAAATAATGCTTACCGGTGCAAACTTCCTTCTTCTTGACGAACCGACAAACCATCTTGACATTCGCTCAAAAGAGGCACTTGAAACAGCACTTGAAGATTTTGAAGGAACAATTTTCATCATCAGCCATGACCGTTATTTAATTAACAAAATGGCGGATAAAATTCTTGCTTTTGAGAATGGAACGGTAAATTCGTACAATATGAATTACGACGACTATGTAAACAAGATTGTTCCGAATTTGCAGACGGCAATTGAAGCTCCAAAAGCGAAAAAAGAGCCTAACGATTATCAGAAACAAAAGAAACTTCAAAGCGACCGACGAAAACTTGAAGGTAAAATTAAACGCCTTGAAGAAGCAATTGAAAGTGCAGAGGGAGAAATTGCAAAAATTCACGAGGAAATAAATTCCGCGGGAAGTGATTTTGAAAAAATCACAACGCTCAGCAAAGCCCTTGAAGAAAAAGAGAAAGATCACGAAACAATGCTTGAAGAGTGGGAAACACTCAATATGGAACTTGAGGAATTATGAAGATATTTATAGATGCCGACGGTTGTCCCGTTGTAAATGAAACGGTAATGCTCTGCAGGGAATTTAATAAAGAATGTATTATAATCTGTGACACCTCGCACACTATCGAGCGTGACGGAGCAACTACAATCGTCGTGGAAAAAGGTGCTGACAGTGCTGATTTCCGCCTTGTGAACATGCTTTTAAAGGGTGATCTGGCGATAACACAGGACTATGCGCTTGCGGCGATGTCCCTTTCAAAAGGTGCGCGTATTATTAACCAGAACGGTATGGAATATACCGATAAGAACATAGACTCTCTTTTAATGAGCAGATTTATCGCAAAAAAAGTGCGTAATGCCGGTGGCAGATTAAAAGGTCCGTCTAAACGCACAAAAGAGCAGACAGAAAGTTTTGTAAAAAAACTTCGTGAAATACTGGAGGAAGAAAAGTGAAAATAATAGCCGCAACTAAAAATAAAAATAAACTGCGTGAATTTGGTGAAATTCTCAAGGGCTTTGAAATAGTAAGTCAGGAAGACGCAGGAATAGATATAGATGTAGAAGAAACAGGCACAACATTTGAAGAAAATTCTCTTCTTAAAGCGAAAGCAATCTACGATATGACGGGAATCCCTGCAATTGCAGATGACAGCGGACTTTGTGTAGATGCTCTCGGTGGAGAGCCCGGCGTGTATTCTGCACGTTACGGTGGGGAAGGATACGACGATAAGGGACGCGTATCACTTCTTCTTAAAAATATGGAAAATATTCCCGACGATAAGAGAAGCGCTCGTTTTGTCTGCGCGATAACTCTTGTTGACGAAAAAGGCGTACTTACCGCCCGCGGAGAATGTGAAGGTAAAATCGGTTACGAGCCTAAAGGGACAAACGGATTTGGATATGACCCCGTATTCTTCGTTGAAAAATTCGGAAAGACTATGGCGGAAATTTCTCCCGAAGATAAAAATTCGATAAGTCACCGCGGAAAAGCGCTTGAAATATTTTCAGAGAAAATAAAAAACCGTCCGTGAGGAAATACCCCACGGACGATCTGTACTTAAGTTACGATTCTCAGCAACCGCAACCGCAACCACCGTTGTCTCTGGCGTTGCCACTACAAATGCAGTTAAGGATAGCTGCAATAGCGATAGCCCAGAGAATCCATTCGCAACTGTTGTTATTTCCAAAGCACATAAAAATAGCTCCTTTTTATAAAATGAATCTATATCAAGTAGGTTACCCTACAATACTAATTTATGAAAGTGCAGCGGAAAATGTTTCTGTATTTTGTGATTATTTATGAAAAAAGATGAAATAATAATCATATAACAAAATACAGAAAGGATTTAATGTTATGAAAAAACTTATTTGTTTAATGGCGGTAGTTATGGTTCTCTTTACAGCTTGTGGCGGCAACAATGCAAACGATAATGCCGAAGACGCAAAAGACGGTGTTGTTCAGGACGGCGACGGAGTTATCGACGAAAACAATGATGACGATAACGATGTAGTTGACAACGTTGCTGACGGTACGGAAGAATTGGTTGACGGAGCAGCAGACGCTACTGATGAAGCTGTTGATGGCACAAAAAGAGCGCTTGATGATATGACAGGTATGAACCGCAACAACAATTCAAAAAATTCGACGAAGTAATCAAGAATACTCGTATAGTCCATATACGAGTATCATACATACAGAGAGGACGGAACTACATGATTAAAACCGAGATTAAAAAAGGTATAAATCTATACACTGTAAGAGATGAAAAATTCAAGTCGCTTCGTGCGACAGTACTTATTCACAGACCTTATCTTCGTGATGAGGTGACACTTAACACACTTATATCTGCGGTAGTAAGAATGCAGAGCAAGAACTTTTCCGACGCACAGAAAATTTCAGAAGAGTTTGAAAACCTCTACGGCGCAGATATGATTGCACGTGCATCAAAGTATGGCGAACGTCAGATACTTAAAATAGGAATAGAAACAGTCAGCGACCGTGCTCTCGGCAAAGAAGGAAACTTTGACCGTGCAATGAATCTTCTCTACGACCTTGCATTTCTAAGTGGTAACGGAGATGGCTTTTCAAAAAATGTCGTTGAACTTGAAAAAAAGAATATAAAGGATGCAATTCTTGCACAGAAAAATGACAAGCGTGCGTATAGTGTGCTTCGTCTTCAGGAAGAAATGTGCAGTAGTGAACCCTACGGAATAAATCCGATGGGTTATATTGAAGACCTTGAAAAAATAACCTGTGAAGAGCTTTATGCTCATTACAAAAAAATTCTTGCCGAAAGCCGTATTGACATAATGTTCAGCGGTAATTTTGACGAGGATAAGGCGCTTGAAACAGCAAAAAAATTCGCCGAAAAGCTTCCTGAAAGAAACGGCGTAGATGTAACTGAAACCTATAAGGAGGCTCCTGAAAAGGTGAAAGTTGTAACAGACAGACTGGACGTAACGCAGGGGAAACTTTGTATGGGATTCCGCACACAGAAGGGTGCAGGACGTGAAAATTACCCTGCATATACGGTGTACAACTGTATTTTTGGTGGCAGTGCCGTAAGTAAACTTTTTGAAAATGTACGTGAAAAGCTTTCTCTTTGTTATTATGTAGGAAGCAGTATTGACCGTCTTAAGGAAATTATGGTTGTACGCAGTGGCGTGGAATTTGATAAATTTAAAACTGCCGAAGATGAAATAATGCATCAGCAATCACTTATGGAAAAAGGTGAATTTTCTGACGAGGAAATTGAATTTGCAAAAAAACATCTTGTAACTGCGTACGAATCCAATCTTGACAGTATCGGCGCAATGGCAGAATATTACACAATGCAGATTCTTCTCGGAACAAATGTTTCAATTCCCGAAATGACTGCGAAAATCGAAAATGTAACACGAGAAGAAATTATTGCCGCGGCAAAAACAATGAAGCTTGACACAATTTATTATATGGATAAGGAGGCAGAGTAATGGAATTTACAAAAAAACACTATGATACACTCGGCGAAACTGTTTATTCTGCCACACATAAAAGCGGACTTCGTGTAATCCTCATAAAAAAAGAGGGGTTCAAGAAATGTTACGCAACATTCAGCACGAAATATGGCTCAATAAATACACAGTTTGTTGTTCCGGGAGAAGATGAGGTTACAAGCGTAATTGACGGTGTAGCACACTTTCTTGAACATAAAGTGTTTGAACAACCTGACGGAACAAACGCGTTTAACGATTTCTCAAAATACGGTGCAAATGCCAATGCTTTTACAAGCTTTGGTGTAACAAACTACCTTTACAGTTGTACCGATTATTTTTATGAAAACCTTGAAATTCTTTTGAATTTTGTGCAGACACCTTATTTTACTGAAGAAAACGTTGAAAAGGAAAAAGGTATCATCGCGCAGGAAATCAGAATGTATGAAGATGATGCCGAACAGACATGTATGTATAATTGTCTTGAGGCGATGTATGAAAATCATCCCATCAGAATCAACATTGCAGGCAGTGTGGAAGAAATTATGAAAACCACACCGGAGCTTCTGTATAAGTGCTACAACACGTTTTATCATCCGTCAAATATGGCACTTATCTGCGTAGGTGACCTCGATGAAAACAAAATCGGTGAATATGTTGAAAAGCTTATAAAGCACGACACTCCTCACGGCGAAATCACACAGGTATTTCCCGAGGAGAGAAAAGAAGCATACAAAAGGAAAGTTGAAGCGGAATTTGATATTCCGATGCCTATGTATATGATGGGCTTTAAGGATGTTTCCGTAGGCGGAACAAGTGACGAAATGCTCAAACGAGAAATCCTTACAAACACAATCTTGCGCGTTCTTTTTGGCAGAAGCAGTCAGTTTTACAAAAAGCTTTATGAAAAAGGCATCATAAACTCTACATTCGGTGCTTTTTATGAATACGAGGACAGCTGTGGTTATGCGGCGTTCTGCGGTGAATCGGAACACATCGGCGAAATCGAAAAAGAAATTTTTGCAGAGATTGAAAAAGCAAAAAAAGAAGGTCTCGACAAGGATGCTTTTGAAAGAGCGAAAAAGGTTTATTGCGGTCAGTTCCTTGATATATTGGATCATATAGAAAGCTTTGGCAACGAGTATATGATGTCATATCACAAAGGCGTAAACCTTTTTGACTATCCGCGCATTTGCGAGGAAGTTACCATAGAAGATGCAATGGAAAGACTTTGCGAACTCTTTAATGAATCTCAATGCTCGCTTTCTGTTGTCAATCCAAAGAAAAACTGAAGTAAAAGGAAAGTTTTATATGAACAACATTTCATTTCCGAAACTCGGAATCGGGTTTGATATAAATCCCGTGGCAATTGATTTGCCGTTTATGGGCGGAATACGATGGTACGGGATTATAATTGCTACGGGTATAATGCTCGCTGTTTTATATTGCTCGATGCTTGCTAAAAAAGAGGGCGAGAACAGTGAAATCATAACAGACCTCGTGCTGTATGCACTTCCCGTAACGGTCGTTTTTGCACGACTGTACTATGTCGCTTTTTCATGGGACAGCTATAAAAACGATTTATCCTCAATTTATAAAATATGGGAGGGTGGTATCGCTATTTACGGCGCTGTGATAGGAGCGATACTCACTGCATGGGTTTATTGCAAGGCAAAAAAACTAAACACCCTTAAAATTTTCGACATTTGCTGTCTTGGCCTGATGATTGGCCAATTCATAGGAAGATGGGGGAATTTCGTAAATTGTGAGGCCTATGGTGGTTTGTGCACTTACCCTTGGGGGATGAGCATAAACGGAGAAGCTCCCGTGCACCCGACATTCCTTTATGAATCACTTTGGAATTTAGTAGGTTTTGTGCTTCTTTCAATCTTACATAGAAAAAGGCCTTTTTACGGTTATACATTCTTCTGTTATTTGTCATGGTATGGTTTGGGAAGATTCTTTATAGAGGGACTCAGGACCGACAGCCTTTATTTAGGTCCTTTACGCGTATCACAGATTGTTGCCTTTTTGTGTCTGTCGGGCGGAATATATGCTCTTTCGCTTCTTTCTGAAAAAAATATTGCAAAAACGGGGCAGAGGGAATAATATCCTATTGACTTATAATTAATTTCAATGTAAAATATAATTGCGTAATTTGTACGCATTTTAATGCAAAGGAGAGGTTTTATGAAAAATTCAAAGAGAATTATCACTTTAATTCTTGCGCTTGTGATGATAGTTTCAACTTTCAGCTTCAGCGCACTTGCATCAGAATTCAGTGATATTACAGATGAAAGGGTAGGCGAAGCTGTTGCTAAACTTGTTGCCAATGGCATTATAACAGGTTATGAAGACGGTACTTTCAGACCCGAAAATCAGATAACAAGAGCGGAATTTGCTGCTGTTGTAACACGTATGAAGGGTGTTGCAGGCTCACTTGGTGCCGACGCAGTAACAGGTTTCTCTGACCTTGATAATGACGAATCACGTGCATGGGCTCGTCCCTATGTAAAAGCTGCTGTTGATCTTGGTATCATCAATGGCTTTGAAGATGGTACATTCCGTGCAGGCGAACCTGTTCCATACGAACAGGCTGTAAAAATGCTTGTTTGTGCAGCAGGTTATGAAGTAGTAGCTCAGAGCGAATACAGCTTGCAGGCTGCAATGAACCCCAACGTTTCATGGTCAGCAGGTTATATCGCTGCTGCTAATAAGCATGGTTTTACCAGGGGTGCATTAACTGCAAAAATATCAGAACCCGCTTCAAGAGGTACTGTAGCTATTCTTACAAGCAACGCTATTGACGTTCCTCCGCTCGTTCAGAGAGAAGACGGTAGCGTAGGTAAGGGTGACGAAACTACAGACGATGAAAAGACCATTATTGATGTAAAGGGTATCGTTTCAGGTACTTACTACACAGGTATTACATCACCTACAGCAGGTCTTAGCCCCAATGAAATCAAGATTATTACAACAGAAAACGGCGAAGAAACATACGAACTTTCTGAAGCACTTGCAAATTCTGTTGATTTAGAAGATCTTATCGGTAAGAATGTAACTGCTTACTATAATACTATCGACCGTCAGCTTACATCTATTTCAAAGACAAACAACAACATTACTGTTATCAATGAAAAAGATATCGTTCGTCCTGTTGAAGATGGTGTTATCAAGTACTACAAAGATAACAAAAAGACAACAGAAATCGATCTTGCTGATTATACTATCATCTATAACGGAAAGTATGTCGATATAGACGGCGAATTCGGATATATTATCGAAGACTTTGATGAAGAATTCACAAACGGTTCAATTGAACTTATTGAAACATCAGGCAAAAAGTTTGCGAAGATTACAAGCTATGACGTTTTCGTTGTAGATAGCTTTAACAGAACTACACGCAAGATTTCTAAGAAGTATGGTGCAGGCACTTATACATTCGCTTCATCATCTGATGAAAAGCCCGAAATCTATGTTGACGGCACAAAGAAGGAGTATGATTCACTTTCTCTTAAAGCGTTCAACGTAATCAACCTCAGAGAAGCTCCCAGAAATGCAAGCGATGAGGTTTATGGTAACTATATTGATAAGATGTATGTTACAACAAAGAGCTATAGCGGTAAGGTAACTGCACAGATTGATAAGTACAGAACTGTAGAACTCAACAGCAAGGAAGTTATTCTTACAAATGCGTACAACACACTTGAAGGCAGCAACAAGGCTCCTTTCTCACTTGGTGATACTTACAAGTACTATCTTGACTATACAGGACAGCTTGCGGCAATCGACTATAATCCCGTTACTGCAAGTGAATATTCACTCGGCTATATCATTGATGCAGATGATGAAGCTGTAAGCATGATCAAGGATAACAAGACTTTTGATATCGTTCCTTTAAAGAGCAGAGTTAAGATTGACGGTGTTTCAGTTGACGACGACGAAGTTCATGAAAAACTTGAAGAAATTGCAGCCGAACTTTACGGTTCAGGTGCAGGTATATGTTCGCAGCCTGTAAAATACGTTATCTCAAGCGGTGAACTTTCTGCTATTGATACAGCAGCAGATTCAACAGGAGAATTAGCTACTGCAGTTATTTCAAACGATGATGCGTTCATCTACAACGATAGTGCAGATGCTGCAACAACAAGCAAGACTAGCATAAAAACAAACAATCCTGCCGACCTTGGAGGTAGCAAAACATATCAGCTTTCAACATCCACAGTAGTTATCTATGTTCCCGAAGATAGCGAAAATGATGCAGACTACTCAATCATGGCTCCTTCGAAGGCATTTGCATCAGGTGGATCTCGTGAAGTTAAAATCTTCGGTGCAG
>JAZREK010000034.1:0-3724 GCA_045660765.1 Clostridia bacterium | reverse complement strand
ACTGTAGCTCCGCTTCAGCGCGGATATGGTACAACCCTTGGAAATTCACTTCGCAGAATGATGCTCTCTTCACTTGAAGGTGCAGCTATTTCATCTGTAAAGATTGAAAACGTTCAGCATGAATTTTCAACAATTCCCGGTGTTAAGGAAGATGTTAGTGAAATCGTTCTTAACTTAAAGCAGGTTATCATTAAGCTTCATTCAGACGGTCCCAAGACTGTTTACATCGAAGCAGAAGGCAGTGGCGAGCTTTGTGCACGCGATATCAAGGCCGACAGCGATGTTGAAATCATCAACGGCGACCTTCACATTGCAACACTTAACGATGATGCAAAGCTTTACATGGAAATCACTATCAACAAGGGCAGAGGATATGTTTCTGCTGATAAGAATAAGGCGATTCTTCAGCCCCTTATCGGACTTATCCCTGTTGACTCAATCTACACACCTGTGGAAAAGGTTAACTACTACGTAGAAAACACCCGTGTAGGCCAGAATACTGATTTCGACAAGCTTACTGTTGAAGTTTGGACAAACGGCACAAAGACTGCTGACGAGGCTATCAGCCTTTCAGCAAAGATCATCAACGATCATATGATGCTCTTCATCCAGCTTACAGAAGAAGCTATGAATGTTGAAACAATGGTTGAAAAGGGAACTGAAAAGAAAGAAAAGGTTCTCGATATGACTATCGAAGAACTCGACCTTTCAGTTCGTTCATACAACTGCCTTAAGAGAGCAGGTATCAACACTGTTGAAGACCTTACTCTCCGCAAGGAAGAAGAAATGATGAAGGTAAGAAATCTGGGTCGCAAGTCACTTGACGAAGTTATCGGTAAACTTAAGGAACTCAAGTTGTCTTTCGCTCCCGATGAAGACTGATTCACAAATTGACTTATCAGAAGTTTTGAAGGAGGAAACCTAACATGGCAGGAACAAGAAAACTCGGTCGTCCTACTGACCAGAGAATTGCAATGCTCCGCGGTATGGTAACTGCTCTTTTGGAAAATGGCAAAATCGAAACAACTGTAACTCGTGCGAAGGAAGTTCGTCCCCTTGCAGAGAATATGATTACTCTCGGTAAGCGCGGTGACCTTCACGCAAGAAGACAGGCTCTTAGCTTCATCACAAAGGAAGATGTTGTTAAGAAGGTATTTGATGAGCTTGCTCCCAAATACGCAGAACGTAACGGCGGTTACACAAGAATTAGCAAGACAGGCGTTCGTCGTGGTGACAATGCTCCCATGGCTATTATTGCACTCGTTGACTAATTCTTACTAAATGGGCATCGATAAAATGCGCAGATTGCATTTTATGCTACGAACAAACTTTACCACTCGCTGTACTTATTTTGTACAGCGTCGGGTAACCCCTTCGGGTGCAGTTTGTCCGTTCTGCATCACATTTTCTCTTCGCCCCAATAACTAAAACTTAAAAAGGCTTCTATGACGATTACTAGTATCGCCATAGAAGCCTTTTTTGTGTTAAAATTATTTATTTGTTTTGGGGTTGTCAGTTCTTCCCAAAAGATAGTCAATAGATACATCAAAATAATCGGCAAGAGCAATAAGTTCACTGTATCCGGCTTGACGCTCGCCAGTTTCATATCTGCTGATAGTGTTTTGATTCATATTCAAATCCGTAGCAAGCTTTAATTGTGAAATTCCACTTTTTGTACGAATTTCTTTTAGTCTCATATAATCACCCTTGCACGAGAATACTTATTTTATTTCTTGTTCCAATTCACGAAATTCTTTTGTGTCAAAAAATTCAGTGATAGAAATCCCCAAACCGTCACAAAGCATTTTAAGAGTGACAATCCCGGGGTTCTTGCTTTTGCCGTAAAGAATATTTTTGAGAGTGGACGGAGATACTCCTGATTCTGTAGCAAGCTTATTGATAGTAATATTCTTTTCCTGGCACAAAGATAATATTCTGTTTATGACTGTTTTGCAAGTATCCATAAAATCACCTCATCATAAGTATAGGCTAATTATAGCCCCTGTACATTGACACGGTAGGCTATATATGATACTATGTAGACCATAAAAAGACTAACGAGGTGAAATAATGATAATAGAAGAAGATAAAATACCTTTGATGCCAGGTAATCGCGGAAAAGACTGTCTTGGGAACGGAAACTTCTATAAATATGAAGACGGCACTTCCGTTTGCTTGTGTGATGAGTGTGATTATATGATGTGTTGCTTTGATGACGGGGAAAATTGTGATAATTGCAGAGATTTTGATTGTCCCAGACGAAAAAATTGATAATAAAGAGTAGTGCATAGGCGCTACTCTTTATTTTTGAGGGAAATATGCTCTTTTTCATTACAAATTTTCCCGTAAAAACACAAAAAAACACTATGAAAATCCATAATTTTATGGTACAATATACTTTATTAAAATGGATAACTATGAAAGGAAGGATTCTTAAATGAACTTTTTCCAGAAAGATATAGAAACTATGCCCCGTAAAGAGCTTGAGGCACTTCAGCTCGAGCGTCTTAAAAAAATCGTGGCATACTGTTACAACAACACAAAATTCTACCACGATAAACTCGATGCGGCGGGTGTAGGTGACGGTAGCAAGATCAAGGTGCTTTCCGACATTGAATACATACCCTTTACCGAGAAGAGCGAATTCCGTGACAACTATCCCTTTGGTATGGTAGCCGTTCCGCACAAGGATATAGTGCGTGTGCACGCTTCAAGCGGTACAACAGGTAAACCTACCGTTGGCGTTTATACCAAGCAGGATATTGACATCTGGAGCGACTGCGTTGCACGTGTATGTGCGGCAGGCGGTGTAACAAGTGAGGATATCATTCAGATTTCTTTCGGTTACGGCCTTTTCACAGGTGCGCTTGGCCTTCATTACGGCCTTGAAAAGCTTGGTGCAATGGTTATTCCCATGTCATCAGGTAACACCGAAAAACAGCTTATGATGATGCGTGACCTCGGTGTAACAGGTCTTGTTGCAACTCCTTCATATGCTCTTTACTTAAGCGAAGCTGTAAAAGAGGGCGAATATCCTCTTGATGCATATAAACTCAAACTCGGAATACTTGGTAGCGAACCCTGTACTCCCGAAATGCGTGAAACAATCGAGAAGAACCTCGGCGTATATGTTTCCGATAACTATGGTATGACTGAACTCGGTGGCCCCGGTGTCAGCGGTGACTGTTTCGAGCGTGACGGTATGCACTTTGCAGAAGACCATTTCCTTCCTGAAATCGTTGACCCCGATACAGGCAAGCGACTTGAAAGCGGTGCGACAGGCGAACTTATCGTAACAACTCTTACAAAACAGGGTATGCCCGTTCTCCGTTACAGAACAAGAGATATCACAACTCTTGATTACGAGCCCTGTAAGTGTGGCAGAACTCACGTAAGAATGTCAAAGACCAAGGGTAGAACAGACGATATGCTTATCATCAAGGGCGTAAACGTATTCCCGACACAGATTGAAAGCGTTCTTATCAATATTGATAAAATCGGACCTCACTATCAGCTTGTTGTACGTCGCGAAGATAAGTTCAAGGATACTCTTGAAATCAAGGTTGAACTTCTTGACGCAAGCGTACTTGAAAACTATGGCGAACTTGAAAAGCTTATCCGTGAAATTCAGGAAAGAATCAAGAGCGTACTCGGACTTCAGGCAAAGATAACTCTTGTTCCTCCGAAAACACTTGAGCGTTTCCAAGGTAAGGCAAAACGTATT
>JAZREK010000033.1:0-2564 GCA_045660765.1 Clostridia bacterium | reverse complement strand
AGAATTTCGGAGAAATTCAACATCATTTTATTGAAAACACGAAAAAATATAAATGGAGGTACTGAAAAATCAATACCTCCAATATTTTTTGTTTGGTTCTGCCTAAATGCGACAGCCCCGTTGTTGGTGAAGAAAATATCTTTAACAACATTATCTGCCCCCTCACCAACAGAGCGGATTTCATTGCGCGAATCCTTTCGCGCTTGTTCTATTTCTCACGCTTCTTGCATACATTTAATCAGTAACACAAAAAAGGAGAAAACGTATTATGAAAAATGAAAAAGCAAAAAGAATCTTTTCATCGAAAACTGCGAGGGGAGCTGTGGTTACTGTGGCGGTGCTTCTCATCGGGCTTGCGGTTTACCTGAACTACCGCTGGTTTTACGACCCCATCGGCGCAATCGGATACGGAGATAATAATATGGAAAACAACGTTTCCGATTCGATTGATACGGGCGCGGAGAGTGAGAACGATTACTTCGCGGCGGCACTTCTCACCCGTCAGCAGTCGAGAGATGAGGCGATTGACGTGCTTACAATGGTGAGCGCATCCGAGGATGCAGACGAGGCAACCAAGGCAGAAGCGCAGGCGAAGATTTCGAGAATCGCGACCGACATTCAGAACGAGGCAAACATTGAAACTCTCGTTAAAGCGAAGGGCTTTGAGGAGTGCGTTGCGGTAATCGGTGACGGTGCGGTGAGCGTAATCGTAAAGGCGGAAACTCTTCAAGCGAAAGAAACCGCGCAGATACTCTCGATAGTGTATGAAACGACCGGAATTGCGCCCGAAAACGTAAGCATTATCAATAAATAATCCACAGGTGAAGTTGCAAACGGCAGAAAATGCTGCGCAACTTCACTTTTATATATAAAAATGCGGCGAATGTATTGACAATTATAAAGATTTATGATAATATATAGCATATTTATTTTAACGAAGTAAATTCAAGCCGATGAAATTAAAATTCAAATCCAAATCGGCTTTCGCGCTTGAATGCGCAAAGGAGAAAAAATGGAAAAGCTTAAGGTTGGTATCGTTGGCGCGACGGGAATGGTCGGCCAGAGATTTATTATGCTTCTTTCTGAGCATCCCTATTTTGAAATAAACGCGCTTATCGCAGGTCCGAGATCTGCGGGAAAGAGCTATGAAGAGGCGGTTTCGGGCAGATGGAAGATGAAGACCGAATGCCCCGATTGGATAAAGAAAATGCAGGTTATTTCCTCCGAGGAAATCGAAACTGTAAAATCGCTTTGCGACTTTGTGTTCTGCGCGGTAAGTATGTCCAAGGACGAAACCCGCGAGCTTGAGGAAAGATATGCAAAGGCGGAGATTCCCGTTGTTTCGAATAACTCGGCAAACAGATGGACTCCCGACGTTCCCATGGTTATTCCCGAAGTAAACGACGCGCACCTCGAAGTTATCGCGGCGCAGAGAAAGAGACTCGGTACAACTCGCGGATTCATCGCGGTTAAGCCCAACTGTTCCATTCAGTCTTACGTTGGCGCGCTTGCTCCATTGCGTAAGTACGGCATCAAAGAGGTTGTTGCAACCACTTACCAGGCAATAAGCGGCGCGGGCAAAACCTTCAACGAGTGGCCCGAAATGGTAGATAACCTTATCCCCTTTATCGGCGGTGAGGAAGAGAAGAGCGAGAAAGAGCCCCTTCGCGTGTTCGGTGAGGTAAAAGACGGCGTTATCGTTCCCGCAACCGAGCCGGTTATCACAACGCAGTGCTTAAGAGTTCCCGTTACCGACGGTCACATGGCTGCCGTTTTCGTGAAGTTCGAAAATAAACCCACCAAGGAAGAAATCCTTGAAGCATGGAAGAGCTTTGAGGGTAAGCCCCAGACTCTCGGCTTGCCTTCCGCTCCCGCGCAGTTCCTCACCTATTTCGAAGAGGATAACAGACCTCAAACCGCGCTCGACCGCGACCTTTACGGCGGTATGGGAGTGTCGCTCGGACGCTTAAGACCCGATACCGTGTATGATTATAAGTTCGTTGGACTCTCTCATAACACTCTTCGAGGCGCAGCCGGCGGAGCAGTGCTTATTGCGGAGTTGCTTTTTAGAGAAGGATATTTGGTATCGTGGCACTAATGCCACGATACAGTGAAATCCGACTTCGGCGGGTGAAATCTGCCGTCATAGCTTTGGCAGATGAAATCCAAGCAAAGCTTGGATGAAATCCGTCTTCGACGGATGAATATAAAAGAAGCTGTGAAGCGGGAATTTGCTTTGCAGCTTCTTTTTGTTTGTAATGAATACGTTTAGTTGCCAAAAACACCAAAAATAGATGATTTTAGCACTTATTTGTTCATTTTGAATAAAATAGCGCGGATACTTTGCATAGTGCGCTGCACTATGCGATGAAATCCGATAAATCGGAATAAATCCACCGATGGTGGATGAATCTCTTGCGCAGATGATATCCGTCTGCGACGGATGAAATTTTAAAATTAAGAACGCGTTAGATGAGGTGTATTGACTTCGTCTGACGCGCTTTTTTACTTGCTTTTTGAGTCGTTTTTAAGTTTTGGACTTGATTTTTGTGTTGATTTTCAGG
>JAZREK010000032.1:0-10133 GCA_045660765.1 Clostridia bacterium | reverse complement strand
CTTGACAATCAGGAAGATTTCGTAACAGACATTGACCGCGATGCTTTTTATGCAATGATTAAAAACGCGTCCGAAAGCAAAAATGTATTCGTGATTTATTCAGGCGATGAAAATTTCTGTGCATTAAAACATGGCGCAAGGTTTATCACCGTTGCGAATGCAAGGCGCGAGGATATGCTTCATCGCTCAATTGAAAAGACGTGCTATCTGTCGTTTAATATTGAAAATGACGGCAATATAACGTACTCTTTCAGAAAAATTTTTGAATAAAAAGGCGTCGGATTCGCAGAAAAAAAGGGGTGGGATAAAATTCCCCCCTCTTTTTATAAATTTTTTTAAAAAAGTTGTTGACAACTCGGTTTTCTTATGTTAATATAATATGCGTGTCACGGGTGGTGACAAACTGAATATGCTGGTGTAGCTCAATTGGCAGAGCAGCTGATTTGTAATCAGCAGGTTGCGGGTTCGAGTCCCATCACCAGCTCCAGGGAGAGTTCCCGAGCGGCCAAAGGGGGCAGACTGTAAATCTGTTGTCACTGACTTCGGTGGTTCGAATCCACCCTCTCCCACCACAAAAAAATCCTCGTACGATAGTACGGGGATTTTTTTCTGGTACTAGTAGGATTCGAAGGGGAGCGGTAGTGAATGGTGTGCCGGTGGCACGCCAGAGCCGCGGAATGGCTTTTCCGCAGAAAAGCGAATCCACCCCACTAAAATTGTATCCTTTTACGATAAAGCGGGGATTTTTTTGTGGTTTCGGAAGGATTTGAGCAGTGCGGCTTCTGCAGGAAGAAAAAACCTCTTTTGTACCAAAATACAAAAGAGGTTTTTACATTTAAAGCAATTAATAGTCAAATCTCATATCAAGCTCATAATCTAAATCGCCAACTCGTATATATGTAACTTTCTCTCCAACGAGCTTATAAGTGTCACCATTCACAACAGGAGTGTATTCAGCAGATTTGACAAAAATCTTATCTTCGCCTGCTGACCATGAGTAGCTACTATCCTGATATATAGCAAAAGATTTTTCTGTTTCGTTTTTTGTTGTTTTGGCAACGGCTTCCATCAACATACTTCCGTCTTCATTGAAACGGAGGCAGTTTTTTCCTGACTCGTTAATCCAGCTTCCGACTATCGGGAAATTTTCAACATCTGCAACCTTATCGACCGGTGCTTCTTTCTTGACAGCATCTCCCGTCACAGAAATTTCGACGTCTGCCGCACTCTTTTCGGTAGAACTGCAGGCGCAAAGTCCCAAAACCAAACTCAAGGCCAATAATAACGCAAAAAATTTCTTCATTTTTTATCTCCTTTTATTCATAAATCTTCTTAAAGCTATACGTCGCGTTTCCATTATCGTCAATATTAAACGACAGATATGCCGAATTTTCAATTGAGCGATGAAGCATTTTTTCTGTTTTAGGGTCTGCTACCGTGATAAATCTTGCACCGTGTTTCATTGTGGTAAAGTTTTCTTCGCCACGATATATTACGAAGACATTTTTACTCTTTGTCGCTTTTTCAATCATTGAGTAAAACGCACTGCGGTCAAGGTCACTTACAAAATCTTCGCGCTCTTCCAAAAGGATGAACACGTTTTTATCATTTCCCGAAAGAATATTCGCAAGCTTTTCCCACTGTTCTCCGCGTATGATTTTTCCTTTTGATGTTTCGAGCGAAATTATTTTTGAAAACGGAATTCCGGTCGCCTTGTACCCGTCGGTTGAAAGAGGTGCATCCTTGGGGGTAAGGTCAGAGATCCTTTTCCCACCAAGAGTTGCAGACTCGTCCGATTCTTCGCATATATCCATAATACGCGCGTATGTGATACGGTCGTAGAGTGTCGTTACGCTTTCTGCAAGGCTGAATACGTTAAACGTCGTTCCGCCGTCCTTCTCCTTGTAAAGAGAGTCTGTGAAAACGGCGTCAACGCGGTCAATGTCAAAATCACCGCAAGTCAGTTTGATGCTCCTCTTCGCACCCGAATGTGAAAGGGTTAAAAATCCCGCATCCTCTTTTTTTGCGGTTATTGTATTTTTCGAGAGAGTTATAAACTTGCTGTCATATGTGGGGTTTAAAAGGGATATATCGTTTATAACAGTCGTTTTACCACTCTTGTCAAAAACAGAAATCTTTTTATCAAGGGATACTCCCTTTCCTTTTTCGAGCGAGTATTCAAGGGGTGCAGTAATACCTGCAATCTCGTCAATTACGTAAATTGTTTCGCTGTCGGTCTTTTTTCCGTTGTAGTAAAGGTCTATGGTTACTTCGCCTGCTTTCTGCGGATAGTAGACGTTATCCTTTACCTTTCCGCGTCCTGCGGGAACTTTCCATGTAATTTCCTTATTCACGCTTGTTGGGGGATTATAGTTCGCATCATATGCCGTATACGCAAGGTTCACGCTATCGCCCACAAGAACGACATTGCGATCCGCCCTTGCGATAAGACCTGTCGCCGGGCCGGGCTCGGAATCACTTGTGATTGCAAGCGCGTTTATAACCTTTCTGTTTTCGCTGGGAGAGTTTATCGTATAAAGGTCGCTTTTAGAAAGTGTTTTTCCGACAAGTTGTGTCGAACCGCCACCGTCGAGATTGATTGCATTAACCATTCCCATATCAATACATATATCAGCAAGGACGGAAAGAGTTACGCCACGGCTTTGGGTGCTTCTTCCGTCAACCGTCATCATATAAATTACTGTTCCGTCAGCATTTGTACCGATAACACTTCGCGGATTATTACCGCTGACATTGTGCGTGATTGCGGTCTTTTTTCCATCTTTCAAAAGGATTGTTCCGCCACCGAATGCCGTTTCAACTTCGTCAAGGGAGGGGCTTGCACTTACACTTACTTCAAGTTCGTCATCAAGGTTTACCTGATGGTCAAGCGTGGGGGACATATTATCGTCAATTACAAGGATATAGCCGTCTTCGGGAATCGGAATTGTTCCGCCGAAACTAACCCCTTTGCCGGTAACGACACCGTCTGTCACAGTTACTGCCGTTATTCCCGCAGGCAAAAACGGAGATTCTCCACCGTTGAAATCAGGCGTGTACATCAAAAGAGCACCGTAATAGTCTGTGGGTTTATTCACGTGTGCAATCGGTGCTTTTTCGCCGTTTGGCAAGGTAAGTTCTGCCTTAAAATCAACATAAGAAAATGAAAGTGTATTTTCGTCCCAGAATCCTGCCGCCATATCGGAATTTATATGCGACTGCAAAAGTTCGCCATCCTTGATTTCAATTCCGAGCGAGAAATTCTGATTGTTTTTATAAGCGGAGAAAAAGTCGCCGTTTATCGCGGCAATTGTGCCATCTTCGGCGTTTGCAAACTGCATAACAGTTGCGGTTTTGTCGCAACCTTCACTTTTTTTCAAAAGCTCAAACCCGAGGTTTTCGTCCTTCAGATCTGCTTTTATTAAATTTATTTCAAGCGAATAAGTTCCGTAAAAGCGCTTTTCGGTTTTAAGTATTACTCCGTCGGGCATTGTTGCCGAAGACGTCTGCTTGTATAAAGGCTCTGCATACGCACTAAGCGACATACTTAAAATAAGCGCCGTGATAATAAGTATCTTTTTCATAATATTATCCTCGGTTCTGTCTGACGGTTTCGTAAATAAAAAGTGCCGCCGCAACAGATGCGTTAAGTGAATTAACATCGCCCTTCATAGGGATTTTAACCTTGAAATCACACTTTTCAAGCACGAGCTTACTTATGCCTTCGCCTTCGCTTCCGATAACGATTGCTACCGCGCCACGAAGGTCAGATTCATAGATATCTTTTTCTCCCGAAGCGTCTGCACCTGTTACCCAGATATTTTTCTTTTTAAGGTCATCAATAGTTTTTGCAAGAGAGCTTACACGCGCAACAGGGGTATATTCTACCGCACCTGCACTTGCCTTGGCGCAAACGGCGGTAAGACCTGCACTATCGTGCTTGGAAATGATTATACCGTGTGCACCTGCACAGTTTGCCGTTCTGATGATTGAGCCGAGATTTCTGGGGTCGGCAATCCTGTCGAGGATTACGATGAAGGGAGGCTCTCCCTTTTCTTCGGCGATTTTTAAAATATCGTCAACAGTTTTGTATTCCGCCGCGCTACAAAGAGCAATAACGCCCTGATGCACGCCGGTCTGACTCATTTCGTCAAGCTTTCTGCTGTCTGTTTCGGTGATAATAATCCCTTTTTCCTTCGCCATACGAATTATGGGGATTATGCTACCGTTCTTGTCACCTTTTTTTATGTAAATCTTATCTATATTTCTGCCACTTTTAAGAGCTTCCGTGACGGGGTTTCTGCCTTCTATTTTATCTGTCATAATAACTCCTCCTTATCTTGTCCTTTAATTCTATCACAAATTTCTGAAAAAGTTTACCTTTGTAACACAAATTTATTATTAGAATTTTTTTCCGATGGAGCAGAATGATAAAAAATTATGATAATAAGGAAAATCCACCCGATTAAAAAAGCAGGGAAATCTCCGTTGAAATCGTAAAGTGCAAACGGCAGAGAACTTACGCTTTCGCACAACTTTATTATTCCATCTGCCAAAAAGTTTATTATTGTCGTTAAAACCGTGGCTATCGGCGTTATGGGAGCGAGTATCATAAGCGTCATGCCTAAAATTACATAAATTGCAGAAAGAGGAACGGCAAGCACGTTTGAAAACGGCGCGTAAGGTGTTACAACACCGAAATAATATACAATAACAGGTGTCAACACAAGCTGTGCCGAAAGAGTAAGCGAAATAGCGTCGGCAACTTTTTCTGGCATGAGTTTTCTGAAAAATTCGCAGAATTTTTTACTGAAGAGAATAATTCCCAACACGGAAAGTACGGAAAGGACAAAACCCGTGTTGAAAATAATATAAGGGTTTAAAATTGTCATTATCCAAACTGTGCAGAAAAGCGAAGTAACACCGTCTTGTTCGCGGTACAAAATGCGTGCCATATAGTAAAGAAGGCACATAATCAGCGCGCGGGTCACACTTGCTCCCGCACCGGTAATAAGAGCGATGAATACGGCACTCATAATTGCTAATACGAAGCATCTTCGACCTTTGCCGAAAAATTTTCTTGTAACAAGCATTATAAAAGCAATTACGACAGACAGATGCAAACCTGATACAACAGCTATGTGATTAAGACCACTGCCCTGCAAAGCTGTTTGAAGTTCGGCGGAAATCATACTTTTATCGCCAAGTACCATTGCACAGAAAAGAGCACGATGTTCACCGCTGAAACTTGATTTGGCGACGGCGAGCGCCTTTGCGCGAAGAGAATAAATTTTACCCATAATTCCCTTTTTGTATCTGCCTGTAATTTTTACGGATTCAGCATTTGCCTGAAGGAAAACGTTCTGCGAAGCAAGATAATTTGAAAACGAATTCAACGAAGAAGCGTCCCCTGTCGGAATACGAAGAGAGATTTTTCCCGTAACGATATCTCCGCTTGTAAACTCATTCCTGTTTCTGACTGTAAGATAAACCCTGACTTTTTTGCCGTCGTCAGTTTCCAAAAAGGCGATTGTTCTGCCATTTATCGAAGGATTTACTATAACAAGGCTCATTTCTTCGCTTTTGCCCGAATTTCTGCCTATTATGGTATCTCCGCGCGAAATGGCGATGTCCATTCGCAAATATCCTAATAAAACCACTATAAGCGCGACTGCTAACAGTCGCGCTTTATCTTTTTTTATAAAATATGCCGAGCATATTAAAAGTATAACAGATGTTGTCGTCGCCGACAGTTTGTAAAAGGAAATTAAAATTCCCAGAAGAAACATTATCGCACAGACAACGAGGGAGCGTTTTTGCATATTCTTACCTGATTTCTTGTTCGAGATTGTCAAATTCTTCGGTGGAGAAAAATTCGCCGATAGTGATTTCAAGTCCATCGCAGAATTTTTTAATGGTGCGGATTGAAATATCCCTGCGTGAAGCATCCATCATACTGTATGCAGTAGAGGGTGTTACGCCCGACAATGTTGCAAGTTCGTTGATTTTAATGTTTTTCTCTTCGCAAAGAGCTAAAAAACGATTTACAATAGCATCTTTAATATCCATACTGTAATTCACCTCATGGATATTGTATGCCCTTTTACGTTTGTGCGTATACGCGCGTGCGTAGTATGAGCAAATTTTCATGCAAACAAAAAAGGGAATCTGAATTTCAGATTCCCTTTGACTTTGTTAAAAATCAATATTGATTAGTTTACACCGTATGCAAGCATAGCTTCCATAACTTTCTTGAAGCCTGCGATGTTAGCGCCTGCAACGAGGTCGTAACCAAGACCATATTCAGCAGCTGCTTCTTCGCTAACCTTATGGATGTTCTTCATGATGCCCTTAAGCTTTTCATCAACTTCTTCTTCGCTCCAGCTGTAGCGCATAGAGTTCTGAGCCATTTCAAGAGCAGATACTGCAACGCCACCTGCGTTAACAGCCTTTGAAGGACCTACGATAAGACCGTTTTCACGGAGAAGAGCAACTGCCTCATTTGTTGTGGGCATATTAGCAACTTCGATATAGTACTTTGTACCGTTTGCGATAATCTTCTTAGCTTCTTCGATACCGATTTCGTTCTGTGTAGCACAGGGCATGCAGATATCTGCCTTAACACCCCAGGGCTTTTCGCCTGCGAAGAACTGGCAACCGAAGTTATCAGCGTAATCCTGAGCCTTATCACGACCTGAAGCTCTCATTTCAAGCATAAAGTCGATCTTTTCCTGTGTTGTTACGCCGTCGGGATCATATACATAACCGTCGGGACCTGAAATTGTGATAACCTTACCACCGAGCTGTGCAACCTTTGCTGCAACACCCCAAGCAACGTTACCGAAACCAGAGATAGCAACTGTCTTGCCTTCGATTGTTTCGCCGAAGTGCTTAAGAACTTCACAAGCATAGTATGTAGCACCGTAACCTGTAGCTTCAGGACGGATGAGAGAACCACCGTAAGAAAGACCCTTACCTGTAAGAACGCCGTTTTCCCAGCAGCCCTTAATTCTCTTGTACTGACCGTAAAGGTAACCGATTTCTCTTGCGCCTACGCCGATGTCACCTGCGGGAACGTCAACGTCGGGACCGATATGACGGTAAAGTTCAGTCATAAAGCTCTGACAGAAACGCATGATTTCGCCATCGCTCTTACCGCGAGGATCGAAATCGCTACCGCCCTTACCACCACCGATGGGAAGACCGGTAAGGCTGTTCTTGAATGTCTGCTCGAAAGCAAGGAACTTCATGATTGAAAGGTTAACAGTGGGATGGAAACGAAGACCACCCTTGTAAGGTCCGATTGCACTGTTGAACTGTACACGGAAACCGCGGTTTACCTGAACCTTGCCATTATCATCTACCCACGGAACGCGGAAAATGATCTGTCTTTCAGGTTCAACAAGTCTTTCAAAAAGACCTGACTTTTCAAGTTCGGGACGCTTTTCAACAACGTGTTCAAGGCTTTCAAGAACCTCTGTCACAGTCTGAATAAATTCAGGTTCGCTAGCGTCTTTTTTCTTAACATCTTCCAAAATACCAAGTAAGAATTTGTTTTCCATAATAAAACCTCCTAAAACTCTAAAATTCTACATTAAGAATATTATAACACTGTGAAAAAATCATGTCAATATTTTTTATTTCATGATTCTTATCTTATTTAATCTCGACAACCGTTACGCCTGCCTCGCCCTCGCCATACTTACCGGGACGATAGCTTTTTGCGTGGGGATGATGACGAAGCATATCGGAAATAGCACTGCGGAGAGCACCGGTGCCTTTACCGTGGATAATGGTAACGGATTCAAGGTGAGAAAGCGCCGCGTCGTCAAGATATTTGTCAACGAGAAGCAGTGCGTCATCAACCGTTTCGCCGCGAAGGTCAAGTTCCATTTTAACATCGCGCGGGGCGTGACCGCCACCGATGATATAGCTCTGCGCGTTTTTCTTCTGCTTTTGTACCTGTGCAGGAGAAAGCGCGGAAACGTTTGTCTTGATTTTAAGAATACCCACCTGAACAGTAAGGTCACCCTTCTTATCGGGAAGTGTCAGAACATTTCCGACGCTGTTCATTGTGGTAACTTCAACTTCCATACCAAGAGTGATTTTAGACGGGTCAAGCTTCTTTTTCGATTTATTCTTGAATACATCTTCGCTTAACTTACCCTCTGCTTTATCAAGTGCTTTCTTAAGATTTCGTCTGCCCTCTTCAATTTCGGCACGGTTATTACTTGCCGATTCTTCAAAGAGCTTCTGCATCTTTTTAACGATTTCGTCAGCCTCGCGTTTTGCCTGTTCGTAAATCTTTTTGGCATCACGTCTTGCGTCGGAAAGCATCTTTTCTCGCTGTGCACGGATTTTTGCGCGTTCTTTCTCGATTTCGTCCTTTTGCGCCATTGCACCTGCCGCCGCTTCGGTAGCTTTGTCAAGTTCCTCCTGCGCTTTTGCACGATGCTGTTCAAGAGATGTTATGACATCTTCAAAACGCGTGCTTTCTCCGCTTACAAGTTCTCTTGCGCGGTCAATTATATCCTCGCCAAGACCGAGGCGTTTTGAAATCGCGAACGCGTTACTCTTTCCGGGTACGCCGATTAAAAGGCGGTATGTCGGACGAAGCGAAGCTACGTCAAATTCGCACGCCGCGTTGCAAACACGTGGAGTCGAAAGTGCATAGAGTTTAATCTCGCTGTAATGCGTAGTTGCCGCAACCTTTGCGCCGACCTCTTTTGCTCTTTCAAGTATCGCAATCGCAAGTGCCGCACCTTCTGTCGGGTCAGTTCCCGAGCAAAGTTCGTCGAAAAGAATAAGCGACTTGTAGTTTGCGTTTTCAAGTATTTTAATTATATTCGTCATATGCGCCGAAAATGTTGAAAGCGACTGTTCGATTGACTGTTCGTCGCCGATGTCGGCAAACACATTTTCAAAAACTGCGATATTACTTCCTGCGCTTGCAGGGATTAAAAGTCCCGACTGTGCCATCAGCGTAAAAAGACCGAGCGTTTTAAGTGAAACTGTCTTACCGCCTGTATTCGGACCTGTTATAACGAGTGTATCAAACTCGTCGCCGAGGTACATATCGGTGGGAACAACCTTTTTCGCATTAATCAGCGGATGGCGTCCCTTTTTGATATTTATAATTCCGTCTGTGTTGAGCATGGGCATCGTTGCATCCATTTTCTGTGCAAGTTTGCCCTTTGCAAACGCGAAATCAATTTCAATAATTGTCTTGTAGTTTTGAATAATTTCGTTTGAAAATTCCGCAACCTTACCTGAAAGCTCGACAAGTATTCTTTCGATTTCGTCCTTTTCATCGCCTGAAAGTGCGCGCAGGGAGTTGTTTATCTCAACTGCCGCCATCGGCTCGATAAAAAGTGTCGCACCACTGGCAGAGCTGTCGTGAACAACGCCGGGGACACTTCCCTTATGTTCGCTCTTCACGGGGATGACATATCTGTCGCCACGCATTGAAACAATCGGCTCCTGAAGATAGCTTGCATAAGTGCTTGAATGTACCATATTATTGAGTACATCGCGGATTTTCGAGCTGAGTGTACGCATCTTTCTGCGGATTGCAAGAAGTGTGGGGGAAGCATCGTCCGCCATTTCTTCTTCGCTTATGATTGCAGAAAAAATAGTGTTTTCAAGCTTTTTGTTGTCGGAAAGCGCGGAAAAAAGATTTGAAAGCGAGGGGAATTTCTCGGAAAAATCATCCTCGTCAAAATAACTTTTAAGTGCTCTTGCCATTCGGAGAGTATGGGCAACGGCAAGGAGTTCGCCCATTGAAAGCGAGCCACCTGCACTACTGCGCATAACTGCGCCGACAATATTCCTGACGGGGCTTATCGGTGGTGCGCCCTTTTTGAAAATAAGCGAAACCGCTTCGTCCGAAAGCGACAAAAGCGCCTTTGCCGCGTAAATATCGTCCGTTGGCGCAAGTGTGTTACACATATCACGCGTATCGGAGCATACCGCCATGGCAGAAAGCATCTCTTTTATTTTGTTGTATTCAAGAACCTTCAAAGTGCGTTGTTCCATAGTATCAGTTCCTTTGTTTGCTGTTACGTGTTGTATGCGGGGACGGCGGATCACCCGCTTCGTTATTGCGAGTAGTATGCGGGGACGGCGGATCACCC
>JAZREK010000031.1:0-38065 GCA_045660765.1 Clostridia bacterium | reverse complement strand
ATAATTAAACAAAAAAGATACGCCTTTAGCGGCGTTCACATAGGGATGAATTGGTTTTAGACTGATCTTTTCCGTTGATACTACGCAAAAAAATGGCGAAATACGAAAGTATTCCGCCATTTTTGTTTCTTGTCTTAAACGAAAAATCTCTATTCTAAAACTGCGAAGCATCCGAAAAATAGTAAGTTTGGATGTAGAACAAGGCGAAAATGCGAAGTTATCCTGACGGATTACAAGCAGTTTCAACGTAGTTATACGCCAAAATCACTATTTTTGGACAAATAATCCCTATCTGAACGCCGCTTTCGGCGTATCTTTTTATTTAATTAGTCCATCACAAGTGACGGTCTTAACACTGCAAAACGATTTGATGCCATTGCTTTTACAAATTCTTTATTTGTGTCGGTTACCGCCATATTGTTATTAAGGTCACGGAGGTTTTCGCCGTCAAAGATGTAAAGTTTTGTTGTGCTTCCGTCATATTCTACGAGAATATCACCTGTGATAAGGTGCTGTTTTCTGGGAAGACGTGTACGAATATTATCCCAACGCTTACTGTAATAATATCTACCGCCGAAGAGAGGATGAGCAAGCATCTGACCGTATTCGGTATCACCATTAACGACGTAATATTCGGGTCTTAATGTTGTTGTTTCAAATGTTGCATTTAAAACATCATCGTTTGTAAGAGATCCGTTTTCATCGTAATCAGTGAATACATCTGTACCAAACGCATTCTTATAAACAGTGTTTGCAAGATTGATTCCTGAAAGGTCAGAATTCTTAAGGGATTCAATTGTCTGGGCGATATTTGTCTGCTCTGTCTTTGTGAGTGTTTTGCCAATTTTCACGTCAGGGCATTTAACTGTTACGCCGCCAACACTACCCTTACTGCATGCAACATATGTTCCTTCTGTTGCAGTTGCCTTTACACGAACCTTGTAAGAAACATCTACTGTTTCTTCAGGCATAACTGTAATATTCCAGGAAACATTGTTTCCATCTACCTTCTCTGCACCTGAAATATATTCAGTATTTGAAGGAATAACGTCCTTAACATCAAGTGTTACTGCCTCGTCATTTGCGTTATATACAGAGAATGTGAAAGTCATTTCGTCGCCGGGGTTAACTGTCATAGAAGATGTATGAGAAGAAAGTTTTTCCGCTCTGATACCCCTCATATTAGCAATACGGTTTTTTGTCTTCTGCGGAATTGTTCCCTTAAAGTCGTTAAGAGGACGAATAATATCTAAATCCCTTACAACGCCGAATATATGAGATGTATCACCTTCTGCGAAGAGGTCTCTCACCTGTCTGTATCTGATAGTAGCTTCATAAGTTTCTGCTGGGGTACTATAATTGAAGCTACTACCGCTGCTGTGGATAATTCTTTCATTACCTACATAAAGCATAGCATGACCGGAATTGTTTTCGCGTTTTATGTTAATTACGTCACCGGGCTGGAGTACATTTAAGACTTCTTCCTGAATTGCTGCTTTTTCAGCCTCGGTTTCATTTCCAGTCTTGGAGAAGCTGTAAACCACGCGTGATGCGGGTGAATTCTGATGATATGCATCTGTTGACCAGGTCTTTACATCAAATCCGAGACCGAAGTAATAAACGTCGTTTGTGAATGCCGCACAGTTTGAATATGCCCATTCATTACTAGTTGCATCTTCGGGAGCGTTTACCTTGAGCTGCCAACGATATTCATCCGTTGAGTCATAGCTTGCAGTAATTCTGGTATCATCATACTGAAGAGTTGTACCGCGAAGGAGATAACTCTTCGCTGTTTCTACTACTGCTTCCTGCTCGGGTGTAAGTTCTTGCTCAACATCTTCTTCAAAGTGGATGAATGTGTTGAGAGATACCGACGGACGAAGCACGATGAATCTATCATAGGTGTAAAGTGATTCCAAAAGTGCGTCTGTATCATCTACATTATATGCACCATATGAAAGTTCGACCAGCTTTTCTCCATTGTAGATATAAATCTTTCCATCGTCGGAACTATTCTTCTGTGTCAGAAGGAAGTCACCTGCAATAAGGTTTTCCCTATCGAGAGTTGTTGCTCTCGGACTGCCGATCATAGTTTCTGCTGAAGAACCAACTTTACGACCACCATACATAGTGGGAACTACCATGTTGAGGAAGTTTACTACTGTTTCAGGAACATCTTCCCCACCGATACCTGTATCTTCGTTGTCACCGCTACCTTCTACATATATCTGATGTAAAATTTCAGCCGGAGTTCCTGCCATTGTAAATGACTTTGAGAAAGATACAGTGTAAATCATTTTAGCGAGAGACACGCCTGGATACTGAGAATGTGAAATTGCGTGGATACCAGACACAAGGTTACTTATGTCGCCTGCTTTAAATGTTCTGCCGATTTTTATATTACCACAAGGTACTTCTACGCCTGAAACCTTTGCGCTGTTGCTTTCGATTGTTTTTCCGTCGTATCTGGAGTCGGATGTTATCTTTACAGTATATGAAACTGTCTCGATATCTCCTGCTCCAACAGGAACATTCCAGCGAAGTCTGGATCCGTCTACGTCGTAGCAACCGCTCACCAATTCAGTATATTTGGGAACTACATCATTGATAGCAACTTCAGTTTCGTGGTCGTTTTTATTTTCAATTGTGAATGTGTATGTGATTTCGTCACCAAGTTCTGCAGTAACACCTGCATTGTGTGAAGATGTCTTTTCTACAACGATTCCCTGAAGATTCTGTACACGACAGATTGTCTTTTCAGGAATAATAATATCTTCCTGGATGTTGAACGGTCTTACAACAACTGCATCACCATAAGCACCGCCACAAACATCTTCAACAGCAATTTTTGCTATAGCACCATCTGCTTCATAGCTTTCTTCGCCGTATGAAACGCTGTAACTTTCACCACTACTATATACAAGGGCATCACCTGTGTATATCATAGCAATATTATCGCTCTCTGTTCCGAAAACAAGGATGTCACCGGGTTTAACCACATTTTCAAAATCATCAACATCAAGCGAAGAAGCATCTGCTACCTTGATTTTCTGAGTGGTTGTAAGGCCCTCGAAAGTTTTCGGAAGTTCAATACCAAGTGCTTCCTTATATACGTCGTAGCAGAATGATATTGAATTCACATAACCAGTCATCTGTGAAGTGTATGCTTCAGGAGATTTACCAAATTCATAACGGGTATATCCGTCTTCGGCAATTACCGCGTTATCGTACTGAATGTTTTCACCGCGGTCAAGATAGCTCTGTGCAACAACGCTGACAGCCTGTGCTTTTTCTGCATCTGTTGCAACAGTTCCCATTGTCTTACCGATATACACGGAGTCTTCTATTGGTGTTGCTGTATTGCTTTCCCACAAGAACGCTTTCAGAGTGTATTCTGCAAGATTTCTTCCTGCCAAATCAATAACAGCACTTACAATACTTTCACCATTGATTATTTCAGGCTGAGCTTCTTTATTGAGTACAATCTTTTCAAAAATGTTATTTTTGAAAAGAGCAAGAACAACGTCTCTGGCTTGTGTATCCTGGAAAGAAACTCTTATCTGAGTAGGAATAAGATCAGTAAGCTTTGTTGCTTCTTTAAATTCAGTTACATCTTTTTCTACAAAAGCTTTACCGTCAATCCACATTGTTGTTTCGACATTATCTACCTTAAAGCTGTATTCGCCTTCTTCGCTGATAGTCTTTACATCGTCGTCGATTGTTACAACAACCTCACCGTCAACGGGAGTGATTTTAAATTCCGCATAGCCTGTTGTATCAAATACAAGCTCAATACTGCTGTTATCAACATAGTATGTATTCGCCGCTGTAATAGGTGCTTCTGCATACCACTTATGAACAAGAAGACTATTATTTAATCCCTCAACTCGTGTGAATTCCTGAGCCTTACCTGATTTGTCAAGTAATTCAAACACTCTGCCGCTCTTGAAATCGTTTTCGGTACATGCTGTTACATTGGCCGCTGTTTTAACGGCAGTGCCATTATGTGAAATGATATGCTTTTCAACATTGTTTCCATAGTATCTGGGAATGTATGTAATATAGAGTCTTTCCCAGAATCCTTTATCAGCAGCTGCATTTGTTGTGAAAAGAAGACCGCAATAGTTGTTGAATTCAGGTGCTTTTACACCGTCAACAGTTGCATCTACCTTAACATCGCCCATAAAAGCCATGGGGTAAGTTAATGAGTCACCACGGTAACCGTTTGCAATACCTGCCGCATAAGATTTTTCTGCTGTTTTTGCAGTTACATTAGCCGCGCTGTACACATACAAGGGGCTGTGATATACGGAAACACCATCATATGCCCAACCTACAATACCGCCGACCTGTCTGTAACCTATAATGTTTCCGGTACTGTAACATCTGTTGAACGAGAAATATCTGTATGTAGAAAGGTTACCAATAATACCACCTACACGGCTGTTCTGGGGAGCATTGATTGTTCCTTCATATCCGCACTGTGTGAGTGTGCCCTCAACAACCTTGGGGTCAGCGGTAGAAGTAACTGCCCATACGCCTACAATACCACCTATACCATAGATTTCGCTTGATCCTGAAAAATACTCCGGTCTAAGGTTCTTTGCGTTTGCAAGTTCAAAATCAACGTCACTGTAACAGTTTTTGATTGTACCCTTTTTACAAAGGCCTACTATACTGCCCGCACCGATTATGCTGTTTGAGCTTGATTTTACAGTAATTTTACCTGAAACGCTTACATTTTCAATCAAAGAATCCTTTGCTGTCATATATCCGCAAACGACAGATGTCATTTCGGTTGTTATGTACCCGTATCCGCCTGTATATGCAGAAACGACCTTTGCGTTTTCAAAGTTTACGTTCTTTATAGTTGCAGCTTTACCTGAAATACCGATGGAACCGAAGAAACCACCGCTTCCGATACTACTGCTTTCAATATAAAGATTATGAATAGTGTGTCCCTGACCGTCAAATGTTCCTGCAAAGTACCATGACTGACCAATTCTGTAGTTATACCAGTTATGACCATTAAGGTCAATGTCGTTTACAAGAATCGCATTTGATTCACGGTTTGTGCTGTTAGATGATGAATTGCCCTTGTTTACCTTGTTTGAATACCACGCAAGATCTGCGGCATCTTCAATCATATAGTAAACTTCGCCGTCAATCATTGTAGTTTCGGGGGCAATCTCTGCAGCCTTTCCGTCCCAGGGTGTAAGCTGTGCATTATGCTCAACCCCGTCGTCAGTAAGTGTCACAACATTGCTTACTGCAGTTGAAAAGACACCTTCTGCTGATGCCTTGTCTGAAAGATCAAGTCCTGTAATCGGACTTATGGTCATCATAAGTGCCAGACAAAGCATTAATGATAAAACTTTTTTCATCATTTTTCCTCCTTGAAATTAGATTTTATTTTCGACAATTTGTACTCTATTTATGCTTCTGTTCAAAAGCGCATAGTTAGTGCTTTTATTGTATCAGAAAATGGACAAAAAGTCAATGTAAACTACTATGTTTTTTACTTATTTTCCCTTTATTATTTCAAATCCCGTCTGCGCACCAACTTCACTAAAAACGATTATCAATCGTTTTCTTCACGCTCGTTACCTTCTTAGGGTTCAAGTCCCCTCTAATAAAAAACAGAGCCACCCAAAAAGTAACTCTGTTTTTTGGTGCGGATGAAGGGACTTGAACCCCCACGCCAAAGACACAAGAACCTAAATCTTGCACGTCTGCCAATTCCGTCACATCCGCGTATTTAAGCCGACTGATGTCGGCTTTTTTTGTTTTTAATACCAGCTATAATATTGCCATTCTGTAAGATCGAGCACTGCTTCTCCTTCAAGTTCCAAACCAGGAGTGTCTGAAAGATTCTGGCTTATTATAAATTCATAACCTTTGTTATTCTTAATCTTCAGAATTGGTGGAAAATCTCCCGCAGGATCCTCTACACCAGCTGTAAAAGGAAGACCGTATCCGATACTCCAAAGTGCGCCTTCCTCTTTAAGATTGTAATCATTATCCCAATCTATGCTCATATGGGTAATTGTATTTGTTGTTTTATATCTGGGAACGAACAGATACATATGGTGCTGTTTTTCTTCGTAATGTTTGATATTCAAGCGGTCCTCAAGCGGCATTTCAATGAAATATTTGTTTATATAATAATTTCGATTATCTTTCCAGTTACTGTAGGGACCAACGCTTAAATCTATAATCGCCCACTGCTGATTATCGTTTTTCCATGGGATGTTGTCGGCATAATTGGTCTGATAATCCCAGCCAACAGCCTTCCATGCCGGAGCATCACTTTTAGTTACAATCTGTTTTCTTCCGTCTGCGGCATAGACATACATTACAGGGGCGCTGTACCAACCTACTTTATGCCATGCATCGAAATCTGATATTTTAATAATTTCCGTTCTGCCATCAAGAGAATAAACATACATTACCGGGGCACTGTACCAACCTACTTTGTGCCACGCATCAAAATCCGATTTTTTAATAACTTCCACGCGTCCGTCAAGAGCATATACATTCATATACTCCTGAGCATGTGCTACAGGAATCACAGCAATCATTAAACAAAGAACAATAATAAAACTTACTAACTTCTTCATTTTTTCATACCCCTTTTCGTATATGATTATCTTACCATATCGTCATTAAAACATCAACCATTTTTTATAGTCCTATCATAGCCAATATAAACGAGCTCAAAGCTCCGCCCAATGCAACGGTCAGAAGTCCCCGACGATAATATGCGAGAAGAAGAGCAACCACACACCCACCCACCGCTGAAATAGTCGATGCGGTACTGCTGAAAACGGCAGGGAAAGTCATTGCCGCAAGTACTGTATAGGGCACATAATATAAAAATGACTGTATGAATTTATTTTGTATTTTTTTGCGAAAAAGCACCATGGGAATAACGCGAATCAGATATGTAACAAGCGCCATTACCGAAATGCATAAAAGAATGTATGATGTTTTCATTATTTATCGACCTCTATGGGGAAAAGTTTCGCACAGATTGCGCTTACAAGTATTGCAACGATAATTATACTCCAACCGCCTGAAAGCGCATTAAGGATTGGGGTGTATGTAAAAATAACGCTTCCCACAGTTGCCAGAATTACTGCAATGAGCACATTTTTATTATCACGCGCAGGAGGGATAATAATTGCGATAAACATACAGTAAAGCGCAATTCCCATCGCCGCAGAAAGTGCCTCGGGCATAATTGATGTTGCAAGTGCGCCTGCTGTTGTACCACCTGTCCAACCGATAAGCGGCATCAGTATAAGACCCGCCATATAGCTTATTGTAAGGGGGCGCGTATGCCTCATTGATACGGCAAAAATCTCGTCAGTAATACCAAAGGATACCAAAAATCTTTGCCACAGAGTCATTTCGCTGCTTACTTTCTGTGAAACCGAAAGCGACATCAAGAAATATCGCGCGTTTATTACAAGCATTGTCAGTATGAGTTCAGCCATTCTGCCACCTGCAAGAGCGATATTCACCCCTGCAAACTGACCTGCACTTGTAAGGTTCGTAAGCGAAGTGAGTATTGCCGCCCACGACGGAAAGCCCGAGAGTACTGCGGTCATACCAAAAGCCATAGACACAGAAAAGTAGCCAAGGCAAATTGGCATACCGTCCTTTATTCCGTTGAAAAATTCATTCTTCTTCATAAAAAACACCTTTACAAGTGTATCACAAGCGATGACAAAAATCAACTTTTTTAGGCTATTTATTGATTATGGAATTTCTTTGTGATAAAATAAAAATATATTTTACCAAAGGATGATTTGCATGAAGCTTTCAAGTTTATTTTCAGACAAACTTTCTCTTTCGTTCGAGGTTTTTCCGCCAAAGACAAACTCGTCGTTTGACAGCGTGAAATTTGCGACAGAGGAGATTGCGAAACTTCGTCCCTCTTTTATGAGTGTTACTTATGGTGCAGGCGGCGGCACAAGTGAATATACTCTTGAAATCGCGAAAAACATCAAGTATCAGTATGGTGTGCCTACTCTCGCCCATCTTACGTGTGTTTCTTCAACACGCGAAACTGTGCGTGAACGACTTTCTAAAATGCATGACGCAGGCATTGAAAACGTTATGGCTCTTCGCGGAGATCTTACTCCCGATCTTATGAAAGCAGACCGCAGTAAATGGGATTACAGATATGCTGTTGACCTTATCCGCAACATAAAAGAAAGCGGTTACGATTTTTGCATCGGTGGTGCGTGCTATCCTGAAATTCATCCCGAAAGTGCTAATCAGAGCGAAGATATAAAATATCTTAAGGAAAAGGTTGATGCAGGGTGCGAATTCCTCACAACACAGATGTTTTTTGACAATAATCTGCTTTACAATTTCCTTTATAAAATCCGTGAGGCTGGAATTACAGTTCCTGTTATCCCCGGAATTATGCCTATCACAAATGCAAATCAGTTGGACCGTGCAATACATCTTTCAAAGTCATTTATTCCGCAGAGATTCAAGAGCCTGGTTGACAAATTCGGTTCATCCCCCGATGCGATGAAGCAGGCAGGTATTGCGTATGCAACCGACCAGATAATTGACCTGTTCGCAAACGGAATAACAAACGTTCACGTTTATTCTATGAATAATCCCGATGTTGCACAAAAGATACAGAGTAATCTGTCAGATATTATAAGCCCATTATGATGAATATAATTACAAAAGTCTACGCTTCCCCCGATTTTAACAGACAAGAAATACTGCGCTATGCGGGTGTGCGTGAAAGCACACCTCCGATTGATGCTCTTTTGGATGAATGTCTGAAAGAAGCCACAGGCATATTCACATACAAGGTATGCTACGGCAGATTTCCGCTTGTTATAAAAGGCGATAATGTTGACTTATCATTTACAAAAACAGTTTCAAGAGATCTTGCAAAAACTTTGCAAAACTCGGACACTTTCATACTTTTTTCCGCAACGGTTGGGTTTGAGCTTGATAGAATTATCGCCAGATACAGCCGCATTTCCCCGTCAAAGGCGCTGATGTTTCAGGCTATCGGCACAGAAAGAATCGAATCTCTGTGCGATGAGTTCTGTTGTGATATAGAAAAGAAATTCGGAAATATAACTCCCCGATTCAGTCCCGGTTACGGAGATTTACCACTTGAAATTCAAAGAGAATTTTTCGCGGTACTTGAGCCTAATCGAAAAATCGGGTTGACGCTTAATAACAGCCTTGTTATGTCTCCGTCAAAATCGGTTACTGCGGTTGTAGGAATATCGAACTGTTGCGAGGAAAGAATCGGACATAACTGCGAAAAATGCAATAAAGAAAATTGTTCTTTCAGGAGATAATTATGGATATAAGAGATTACTTAAAAGACAATTTAATAATACTTGATGGCGGTATGGGAACACTTCTTCAGAAAGAAGGACTCCTCCCCGGCGAGCTTCCTGAAAGATGGAATATTTCGCATCCTGATGTTATCACAAAGATTCATCGTGACTATTTTGATGCCGGAAGTAATGTTATAAATACCAATACTTTTGGTGCGAATATACTTAAATTCGACCTTGCCGAACTTGAAGAAATCATTAAATCAGCAGTTGAAAACGCAAAACGCGCACGCGAGGAATCCGTATCAAGCGGCGAAAAGTGGATTGCACTTGACATTGGCCCGAGTGGACGCATGCTCAAGCCATACGGTGACCTCGATCTTGAAGATGCGATAAATGTTTTTGCACAGACTGTAAAACTCGGTGTAAAATATGGCGTTGATTTGATTTTCATCGAAACAATGAGCGACAGCTATGAAACAAAGGCGGCTCTTCTTGCGGCAAAGGAAAATTCCTCCCTTCCCGTTTTTGTATCTAATGCATACGGCGAAGACGGAAAGCTGATGACAGGTGCATCTCCATCGGCGATGGTTGCGATGCTTGAAGGGATGCGCGCAGACGCTATCGGTATAAACTGTTCACTTGGTCCGAAAGCACTCTCCAAAGTGGCTGAAGAATACATAAAAAAAGCTTCTGTCCCCGTGATATTAAAGCCTAATGCAGGGCTTCCGCGAGTAGAAGACGGCAAAACCATCTACGATGTTTCGCCCGATGAATTCAGCGAAGATGTGAAAGTTCTTATAAAAAAAGGTGTTCGTATTGCAGGCGGTTGTTGTGGAACAACTCCCGAATATATCAGAGCGCTTGCAGATAAGACTTCTTCCCTTTCTCCGAAAGAAATCGAAAAGAAAAACATAACTTGTGTTTCTTCATATACGCATACAGTAGAATTTAATGAAAAGCCGATTCTTATCGGGGAAAGAATAAATCCCACAGGCAAAAAAAGATTTAAGGAAGCGCTTAAAAGCGGTGATATGGACTACATCCTGAATGAAGGTATCGCTCAACAGGAAAAGGGTGTAGATATTCTCGATGTGAATGTCGGTCTTCCCGAAATTGACGAGGCTAAAATGCTTAAAGAAGCCGTATGTGAGCTTCAGGCAGTTACGAATCTGCCTCTCCAGATTGATACGGCAGACACTTCCGCAATGGAGGGAGCACTTCGCAGATACAACGGTAAGGCGATGATAAATTCCGTTAACGGCAAAAAAGAAAGTATGGACGCTGTATTTCCCCTTGCGGCTAAATACGGTGGTGTTATTGTTGCTCTGACACTCGATGAAAGCGGAATCCCCGATACTGCCGAGGGCAGATTTGCGATTGCCGAGAAAATCCTTGCAGAAGCAGAAAAGTATGGTATTGATAAAAAAGATATTATCTTTGACCCACTTACTCTTACAATCAGCGCAGAGCCTGACGCGGCAAAGGAAACTATCCGCGCGGTTAATATGATTAAAACAAAGCTTGGTGTACACACATCGCTCGGTGTTTCGAACGTTTCTTTCGGGCTTCCTCACCGCGACGCAATTAACAGTGCATTTTTCACACTTGCAATGCAAAATGGTCTTTCTGCCGCAATTATGAATCCGTATTCAGTAGAAATGATGAAGGCGTATTATTCATACTGCGCACTTATGGGACTTGACGAAAATTGTATGGATTATATCGCTTTTTCCGAAACTGTTAAGGTGGAAACTATGCAGACAACATCTGCCACAACCACAATCGAAAGTGACGTAACATCTCTCCAGAAAGCAATTATAAAGGGACTTCGCGAGCAGGCGGCAACACTTACAAAAGAGATGCTTGTTACAACAAATCCTCTTGAAATAGTTCAAAACGAAGTTATTCCTGCACTTAATGTCGTAGGCGAAGGGTTTGAGAAAAAGACGGTTTATCTCCCCCAGCTTCTTATGAGTGCCGAGGCGGCAAAGGCGGCATTTGAAGAAATAAAGATTGCAATGCCCAAGGAAAACTCAAAAAACAAATGTGCGGTTGTAATCGCAACCGTTAAAGGAGATATTCACGATATAGGGAAAAATATTGTAAAACTCCTCCTTGAAAATTACGGTTTTGTTGTGTACGACCTCGGCAAAGATGTCGCACCTGAAATAATCGTGGAAAAAGTGAAGGAAACTTCTTCTCCGCTTGTAAGTTTAAGCGCACTTATGACAACGACGGTTCCTGCGATGGAAGAAACAATAAATCTTCTTCGTAAAGAAGTACCGACTTGCAAGGTTATTGTAGGTGGTGCAGTTTTGACACAGGAATATGCAGACTCCATAGATGCTGACAAGTATGCAAAAGACGCTATGGAAGCAGTAAGATATGCAGAAACAATTTAATGTAATAAAAAACAGGGTATCAACCGATACCCTGTTTTTATTTTACTTTACGTCGTAGTCAAGTTTGAACTTTTCACCGCAACCGTAGTTTTCGTAAACATAGTCGATATCCTTATCGCCACGGCCTGAAAGTGATACGAGGATTGAACCACTCTTATGCTCTTTTGCATAGCGGATTGCGTATGCTACTGCATGAGCACTTTCGATAGCAGGAATGATACCTTCATACCTTGAAAGAAGGAAAAACGCTTCCATAGCTTCTTCGTCAGAAACTGTTTCGTAATGAACGCGTCCCATATCACGAAGATGAGCGTGTTCAGGACCTACACCGGGGTAGTCAAGACCACTTGCAATTGAATATACGGGAAGAGGTTCACCATTTTCGTCCTGAAGAACGTAACTTGAGTAACCGTGGATAATACCCTTTGTACCATAAGCCATTGTAGCGGCGTGGTCACCTACATTTGCGCCTCTGCCGAGAGGTTCAACACCGTAGATTTCTACGGGGTCTGCAAGGAAAGGTGTAAACATACCGAGCGAGTTAGAACCACCACCAACACAAGCACAAACTGCGTCGGGCATAATGCCTGTCATTTCAAGGAACTGCTCTCTTGCTTCAATACCGATGATTGCCTGGAAATCACGAACCATTTTGGGAAACGGATGCGGACCTGCTGCAGTACCGATACAGTAGATTGCTGTCTTGTATTCACGAAGGTATGCTTCAAACGCTGCGTCGCAAGCTTCCTTAAGGGTTTTAAGACCCTTTGTTACGGGAATAACGTTTGCGCCGAGCATCTTCATACGGATTACGTTGGGATGCTGTTTTGCAATATCAACTTCGCCCATGTAAACGTCACATTCCATGCCGAAATATGCCGCTGCAGTTGCAATTGCAACACCGTGCTGACCTGCACCTGTTTCTGCAATGATTTTCTTCTTGCCCATATATTTTGCAAGAAGTCCCTCGCCCATACAGTGATTAAGCTTATGCGCACCTGTGTGGTTAAGGTCTTCACGCTTTAAGTAAATCTGGCAATTACCGAATATCTTTGAAAGACGTTCACAATGATATACAGGAGTGGGTCTGCCCTGAAATTCCTTACGAATTCTGCGAAGTTCGTTTATAAACTGTGCGCTGTGGCAGATTGCCTCATATGCATCGTCAGCTTCCTTGAAAGCTTCTATAAGCTCTTCCGCCTGATAAGAGCCACCGTATTCTCCGAAATATCCTTCTTCATTAGGATATTCCTTAAGATAGTTTTCAAATTCTCTATACTTGTTCATTATTATTCTCCTTTACCTTTTATTAAGAATGCCCTTGATACGCGTAATATCAAGGGCATAGGTAAATCTCATAACAAGGCGATGAAACCTTATGCGAGATACCTACATATCCCCGACTTATAACGCAAGTCCTACGTCAGTGCATTTAACACTGCCCTCGACAGCCCATATTACTCAGGCAGTTCTGCGGAACTCACACCGTAATCCGCTCGCTCTTAGAACTGTTGACTGACTTTTTTCTGTCTCAACGGTTTATTATTTTATTGAAAATATTATAACATTTGAAAATTCATATGTCAAGCGTCTTTTGTGTAGATAAGTTCGTACTTGGCACCATCTTCAACATTCGTCATATCAACACCTGTCTGAAGAGGCTTTGAATCCTTTGAAAATGCCCAGTAGGTCTTATCAATATCAAAATCTGCTTTCATACCATTTACAGTTTTTACATAAAGGCCGTATGGACCTTCTTCACCTTTTATAAGATTATGCTCTATAAGTGCCTGACCAACAGTTTTCTTGTCTGTATGGATGGTGAATGTAACATTATTCTTACCTACAACAACTTTAACGTCGATAGTCTTTTTTCCTTTACCGAGTTCAGTATTTTCAGTATATGTCGCATCTTCCCAGACACCGTCATCTTTAGTGATTCCTTTACCGATAAAGAATGACGCCACAAGTACTATTGCTACCAGAGCAATTATGCAAAGCACAGTTATAAGTGATTTTTTCATTTTTCATCAATCTCCAATTTTTCTAAAGGGCACATTCCCGGAAAGAAGTGCCCTCTTGTAATTGTTAGGCCTTTTCTACACCAATCTTAACTTTTTCGCCGTTGATATTCCATTCCTTGGAGTTTTCACATTCTCCGTCCTTGATTTCAAGGGCGAGAACGTCTTCCTTGATTTCTTCAGCATTCTTCTCTACAATTGCAGAAATCTTTTCATTTCCGCTGATGTAGATTCTGATGTTATCCATAACTTCAAATCCGCTATCCTTACGCATAGTCTGGATTTTGCTGATGATTTCACGAACGAAACCTTCTTCTATAAGTTCGTCTGAAAGACGTGTGTCAAGAACTACTGTGATACCGAAATCGCTTTCTGAAGCAAAACCTTCAACCTGTGCTGATTCAATAAGGAGGTCTTCCTTCTCAAGAACAACCGCTTCCCCATTTACCTCAAACTTAATATTGCCGTTTGCTTCAAGTTCGTCCATTGCAGCATTGCCGTCAACACTTGCGAGGTATTCACGGATTCCGCCAAGAACCTTACCATACTTAGGACCAACTGTCTTGAGCTGGGGCTTGAAGTTATATGTTGTGCATTCGCGAACATTATCTGTAAAGTCAACAGTCTTTACATTAAGTTCATCTGCGATGATTTCTGTATAGAAGCTGTCAAGAGCAGTGTCTGCCTTAACATACATCTTGCCGATAGGCTGACGATTCTTGATGTTAGAAGCATTTCTTGCAGCACGGCCAAGCACAACGATATCGAGTACTTCTTCCATTGCCTTTTCAAGGTCTGCGTCAATTTTTGCTTCGTCAAATTCGGGATAATCGCAAAGATGTACGCTGACGGGAGCATCCTTATCAATGCTGCAAACAAGGTTTCTGTAGATTTCTTCTGCCATGAAGGGAATCATGGGAGCAGTTGTCTTTGCAAGAGTAACGAGTGTTGTATAAAGAGTCATATACGCGTTAATCTTGTCCTGAGTCATTTCCTTACCCCAGAATCTTTCACGACTACGACGAACGTACCAGTTACTCATTTCGTCTGTAAATTCCTGAATTACACGAGCACTTTCAGTAATCTTGTAATTTGAAAGATAGTCATCAACAGTCTTCACAAGAGTGTTGAGCTTTGAAATAAGCCACTTATCCATTACAGAAAGCTTATCGTAATCAAGTGTATATTTAGTTGCGTCAAATTCATCAATGTTTGCATAGAGTACGAAGAATGCGTATGTGTTCCAGAGTGTACCCATAAACTTACGCTGACCTTCGCTTACTGCACCGTCGTGGAAACGGCTAGGAAGCCAGGGAGCACTGTTTGAATAGAAGTACCAACGGATAGCATCTGCACCGTGCTTTTCAAGAGCATCGAAGGGATCTACTGCGTTACCCTTACTCTTACTCATCTTCTGACCGTTTTCGTCCTGAACGTGACCGAGAACGATTACATTCTTATAGGGAGCTTTGTTGAAGATAAGTGTTGAAATAGCAAGAAGTGAATAGAACCAACCTCTTGTCTGGTCAACTGCTTCACTGATGAAGTTTGCAGGGAAGTTTTCTTCAAAAATCTCCTTATTTTCAAAGGGATAGTGCCACTGTGCAAAGGGCATTGCACCGGAGTCAAACCAACAGTCGATAACTTCCTTGGTACGATGCATTTCGCCATTACACTTGGGACACTTGATTGTAACTGCGTCGATGAAAGGACGATGAAGTTCAATTTCTTCGGGGCAGTTGTTGCTCATTGAACGAAGTTCTTCGATAGAACCGATTGAATGCTGATGTCCGCATTCACAAATCCAGATATTAAGAGGTGTACCCCAGTATCTGTCACGGCTTACGCCCCAGTCCTGAACGTTCTTGAGCCAGTCGCCGAATCTGCCCTTACCGATTGTTTCGGGAATCCAGTTGATTGTTTCATTGTTACGGATAAGGTCTTCCCGAACTTGTGTCATCTTGATGAACCAAGACTCTCTTGCGTAGTAGATGAGAGGTGTGTCACATCTCCAGCAGAAAGGATAATCGTGTTCAAACTTGGGAGCATCAAAGAGAAGACCACGGCTGTCAAGGTCAACAAGTACCTTGGGATCAGCATCCTTTACAAAAAGACCTGCAAAGGGAGTTTCCTCGCTCATGTTACCTGCCGCGTCAACAAGCTGTACGAAAGGAAGGTCATAGCGTCTGCCTACCTGGGCATCGTCTTCACCGAATGCAGGTGCAATATGAACGATACCTGTACCATCAGACATTGTAACGTATGAATCGCAGGTTACGAAGTGACCTTTCTTGTTCTGCTTTTCGCAGATAGGCTTTACGCAATCAAAGAGGGGCTCGTATTCCTTGTGTTCAAGGTCAGTACCCTTGTATGTTTCAAGAATTTCGTATGCAGAAGCATCTTCTGTTGCAAGCTTACCTAAAACCTTGTCAAGAAGAGCTTCCGCCATATAGTAAGTATAACCGTCAGCAGCCTTAACCTTGCAGTAAGTATCGTCGGGGTTTACGCAAAGTGCCACGTTTGAAGGAAGTGTCCAGGGAGTTGTTGTCCAAGCGAGGAAATAGCTATCCTCACCCACTACCTTGAAGCGAACTACTGCAGAGCGTTCCTTAACATTCTTATATCCCTGCGCAACTTCGTGTGATGAAAGCGGAGTTCCGCAACGAGGACAGTAAGGTACAATCTTAAAGCCCTTGTAAAGAAGGCCCTTGTCCCAAATCTGCTTGAGTGCCCACCATTCTGATTCGATGAAATCGTTATGGTATGTTACATAGGGATCATCCATATCTGCCCAGAAGCCAACTGTCTGTGAGAAGTCTTCCCACATTCCTTTGTACTTCCAAACGCTTTCCTTACACTTTCCGATGAAGGGTTCGAGACCGTATTCTTCGATCTGTTCCTTACCGTCAAGTCCGAGGATTTTTTCAACTTCAAGTTCAACGGGAAGACCGTGTGTATCCCAGCCTGCCTTACGTGTAACTTTGTAGCCCTTCATTGTGCGGTAACGGGGAATCATATCCTTGATAACACGTGTTAAAACGTGACCGATATGAGGCTTACCGTTAGCAGTCGGAGGACCATCATAGAATGTGTAGCTTTCGCATTTTGCACGATTTTCAATACTCTTTTCAAAGATTTTGTTTTCGCGCCAGAAAGCACCGATTTTCTTTTCTCTTTCAACAAAATTGAGTGTGGTATCTACCTTGTTGTACATAGCACTACCTCCATAAAAAATATATAAAAATAATTATTATCAAATGTAAAAAAACTCCGTCCTAATCAGGACGAAGTTACCGTACCACCTAATTAGCATACCATCATATGCGTTCCCTTAACGGAGGAACTGCCCGTCACCTCTTACTTGGTTTCAGAAGCGCGGCTCGGAAGTGATATTCACAAAAACCTACTTTGCATCGGGCTTACACCATCCCCGACTCGCTCTGCATTTTGGAGTTTGCTACTGTCTTCGTCATAGCCTTTATATAAAGTTCTTACTTATTATAATACTGCAACTTAAAAATGTCAACTGTTTTTATTGACATACCTTTTAAAATATTATAAAATATACTATGTATAGAAATATACTGAAATGGAGGTAATCAGTTTGGAGAAACTTATTTTGGTTATTGAGGACGAGGCACCTATTGTCGAAATACTTAAATTTAATCTCACAAAATCAGGGTACAGAGTTCTCGCTGCATACGACGGTGAGGAAGGTTTTAAGCTTGCAATTTCAGAGAAGCCTGACCTTATACTCCTTGACGTAATGCTTCCTAAAATGGATGGTTTTGAGGTTTGTAAAAAAATCCGTGAAAAGCACTCTACCCCCATCATTATGCTTACTGCACGTGATGAAGAGGTTGATAAGGTTTTAGGTCTTGAGCTTGGCGCGGACGATTATTGTACCAAGCCTTTTTCCGTACGCGAACTTATGGCGCGTGTTAAGGCTAATATACGTCGCACATCTTCCGATGCACCTGCCGGTGATAACGGAGATCTTATCACATTCCAGAATCTTACAATAAACCCCTCACGCTATGAGGTTAAAAAGGATGATACGGTAATTGACCTTACTCTTCGCGAATTTGAACTTCTTAAATTCCTTGCACAGCAGTCAGGTCAGATATTCACACGAGAAACTCTGCTTGAAAAAGTTTGGGGTTATGAATATTTCGGCGATGTCCGTACAGTCGATGTAACTGTAAGAAGACTTCGTGAAAAGGTTGAGGATAATCCTGCCTCCCCCAATTTTATTATGACAAAGCGCGGAGTAGGATATTATTTTAACAAGTAAACTCTTTTGAGGTAGTGTCGTATGTTCAAGAGTATTCAGTGGAAAATTATTGCAATATTTCTTCTTTTGACCGTCAGCGTGATGATAGTTGTCGGTACTTTTCTGCTGCAAAATATTTCTGCATACTACTATAATGACTTTTCCGATTCACTCGACACTCAGGTTTTCAGCGAAGACGTTATTGCCGATTTTGAAGCGGCTATTGACAGCGAAAACGGTCTTGACAGTTGTTTGGAGCTTCTTAAAGTTTATTCAGTAAGAATGGGTATTGACTCGTTCAGAAATTACTATATTCTTGATAGTTCGCTTAATATTTTGGGTGGTTCTTCTTCAGATACGGGTACGCTTGATGCAACAAGCAACCTTGTACTTGCTCTTGACGGAAAACGCGGAAATATCACTGACGAAAATTCAAAGTTCATGGATTATGCCCTTCCTATTGGGGACGGCGAATATATTATTTATGTAACCGACTCTATGCAGGAAGTTAACGAAATCATAACAAATATGTTCATAAACATATTCTGGGCTATGCTTTTCGGTCTTTTAATCAGTCTTATTCTTGGTTTCTTCCTTTCAAGAACCATCATCTCTCCTATTTCCACACTTCAGCATCGAAGCGAAAGTATGGCAGAGGGTGACTTTACTCACAAAATTGAAGTTCGCTCTCGCGATGAGATAGGACGACTTACAATAGCATTCAATGAAATGGCCGGCAAAATCAACACGAGCCTTGAAGAAATTCAGGCAGAGAAAAATAAGGTTGAGGCGATTCTCCTTAATATGACAGATGCCGTGCTTGCCTATGACAATACAGGCGCACTTATACACAGTAATCCTGCAGGTGATAAACTCCTTGGAGAAGATAAGGATAAATCATTTGATGAATTTTTCGATATGCTTGGCGCGAACATATCGCTTTATCGTATTTTATATATTGATTCTACCGAAACTGTCGAACGCGATTTTGAATTCCGCGGAAAAAGCTTAAAAGCGTTTTTTGCTCCTTTCAATACTGAACGCTCTGCAACAGCCGGTGTCGTTGTAGTTTTCCAGGATATTACGCGCCGTCAGATGCTTGACAATGCGCGTCGCGAATTCGTTGCAAACGTATCACACGAACTTCGTACGCCCCTTACAACAATCAAAACATATGCCGAAACTATTTCCGATATGGGCTCTGAAAACGTTGATGAATCAGTTCTTCATTTCATAGACGTAATTGAGAACGAGGCGGACAGAATGACACGTCTTGTAAAAGACCTTCTGACTCTTTCACAGCTTGACAGTTCAAAAGTTATCGAGAGAAGAAAGAAATTCGACCTTGCTCAGCTTGTTTCGTCCGTAGCTGAAAAGCTTTCAATCGGTGCAAAAAATACAGGACATATTATGAAAACTGATATTAATATGAGTTCTCCCGTATGTTTTGGCGAACCTGATGCAATTGAGCAGGTTCTTACAAACATTATCTCCAATGCAATCAAATACACTCCCGGTGGCGGAAAGATTGATATCAGTTGCTATGGCGACTTTTCAAAAGCATATATCACGGTAAGGGATAATGGTATGGGTATTCCCGCAAGTGACCTCCCCCGAATTTTCGAGCGTTTCTATCGCGTGGACAAGGCAAGAAGCCGTCAGAGTGGTGGTACAGGTCTTGGTCTTGCAATCGCAAAAGAAATCATTGATCGCCACGATGGAACCATCGTGATTGAAAGTCCCGATCAAAAAGGAACTATTGTAAAAATAACCCTTCCTCTCTACGAAAAGGAAAAGCAGGCATAATTTACCACAAAAAAGTAACAAACCATTAAGGCGAATGTAACATTGTTGTAACATTAATGGTGTATAATACAGATACTAGGATAGGTTTTTTAAAGTTTTGAGGTGATTCCCATGAAAAAGATTTGTGCATTATTAATTACATTTATCTTAATATTGTCTTCAATCAGCGTTTTGGCTGCTAACCCTGCTACTGTTTCTGCAGGAGATAACGGAAATGCAACAAACCTTATTGTTGTAAAAAAGCCGGAAACAAAGAATTCTGCTACTCTTAAGAAGACTTATGGTATTACCGGTACCGGTAAAAGCGGTGTAACAGTTGCTTACTATAAGTGGAACGGAAGTTCTTACGTTTCTCTTAAAGATTCCAGTGGCGCTATTTCACAGACCACAATTGGTACTGCAGGCGTTTTCTATAAGCAGGTTTCTCTTTCCAGCGGACATAACAAATTCGCCGTAAGAGCAGAAGCGTCAAACGGTACATACCAGATTGTTTATTTTGATATCAACGTTCTTGATCAGAAGATTATGAACAACATAAGCGGTTTTTCAAACGGAATACAGTCACTTTATAATGGCTGGATGAATTGACGACATTACTAAAGAGCTTCAGACATCAGTCTGAAGCTCTTATTTTGATTTAGGAAGGGGTGAAACTTATGCTGAAGGAAAGAGTGAAAAGTTCTGTTATACTTATCCTTATACTTAATTTGATATTCCTTACAACTCAGCTGTGGTTTGTTAATTCTGTAAACTCTCTTGGTGAAAGTATTTACAAATCAATACGAGAGCTTCCTTTGGTTGAACGTTTCTTCCCTATTGAGCCAAAATACAGTATTTCAAAGGAAAATTTATCATTGCCGAGAAAAATTCTTATTAATGATGGTTCCTTGTGGATGGCATATTACAACACAGACCGAGGATTTGCTCCTATTGAAGTCAGAACGCGTGACTTTATCAAGGCTTTTCTTCAGGGCGACGTAACGGCTACGCGAAAGATTGACCAGAACACGTGGGAAGCAGGTCTTGAATCTTTCAGCATCTATGTAGAATATCCCGTAGAATTTTCTACTGAAATGTTCTGCAAAATCATGGGTGTTGACGCTTCAAGAGTTCCCGAAGAAATAAAATCTCTGCGCGAGTTTGTTATCATTCCTTCCAGTGATGAAAGCGACATTTGCATACTGACACGCGGAAGTGATAAAAACGATATTTATGCACACATTCTGCGAAAGACATACACTCTCCCCTCTTCCGACCTTGCGGTATACACCAACAACGATGGTTATTATCAGCCTGCTTTCAGTACAGGACTTGAACTTGATGAACAGAGTAAGGTTTCTCTTGATCCGCTTGTGCTTTTCTCGGATTCACAGCCGGTTACACAGATACTTGCTCCTTATAATCTTATTTCAACAAGTTCAAAAGGCAAACTTCTTGAGAATTTTGGTTTCAACTACGAAACTACACCGTATAAGGATTCTCAGGGCGCAATGAAATATATTGCAAACTATGCAACGGCGACAATCTACCCCGATTCTGTGTTTGAGTATAATGCCGTTTCTGCTGACCGAGGTATTGTCCTTGATGAAAGTGGCGACAGCTATAACGTACTTAATGCATCTATTGATTTTGCAGAAAAAGTTTGGGAAAGTGTATCGGAAGAGCCACTTAGCATTCTTGTGACAAGTGACCTTTCCAACTATGATAGCTCCCGTCCATATACATTCAAATTCGATTACTACCTCAATGGTCGCCCGATTAAAGTTGATATTGCAGATAATGCAGGACATAAGGGAATGAACTGCGCAATTGAAATAACGGTAAAAGGTGGCAGACTTATTTCCTATAAACAGTATATGCGCTCATACACAGCTATTTCAACCGAGACTATTTCCGAAACATTTATCGGCGCTCTTGACTATTTTGTTTCTGTAATTGATGCTGAATCTGAATCAGAAACAGTCATTGAAGATATTTATATAGGTTATCTTGACAACGGTGGAAGCGACAATCTTTCTGCCGCTTGGCTTTCCAGAACTGATAAGGGCAAAATCTATTGTTACAGAGAAGAACTGCTTCCTGTTTTAGAAAACGAGGTGGTTTTGGAATGAAGTGGAGTTCAATTAAAAATTTAATGATTGGCTTTCTTATATTCATGAACATCTTTATGCTAGCCATCATAATTACTACAAGCATAAAAAAGTCATACATTCCGCAAAATGTTATTGATTCGTCACTATCCGTTTTAAGAAAATCAGGTTTTGAAATTTCCGAAGATATTTTCCCTGACAAGTATTACACAAAACCATCGTATAAAGCTCAGTTTTATTCTGCAAGTGACCTTTCCGATTTGTTTTTTAAAAAACAGATTCCCTTCCGTACGGTAGGAGAAAGTCTTATCGGAATTGAGGAATATGCTTCCCTTACTGTAAGCGACAATTACTTTTTATATGACAGTGGTGAAGTTGCCATTGACAAAGTTTCTATGAAAGAGTTGCAGCAGGCACTTGAAGAAATAGGTTTTGATATGACCGGTGCCGTATACGATAAAAAGACGGGGCATTTTTATAAAATGTTTGACAATGCAAATCTTTTCAATATGTATCTTGAGGCAAAGCTTGATAAAAACGGCAATGTCTGTTTTGTAAAGGCACAATGGCCCAAAAGTCTTACCAAAGCTGAGAATAAAACGATTTCATTTATTGAAAGTAGCGCGAAACTAAAAGAGTTGTTCCCTGATGGAGGAACGATAAAAAACGTTGAGCTTGGATATTCACTTCATGCGCTGGGCGGAGACAACTTCATTTTCTCCCCTGCATGGCGCGTTAACGTAAACGGAGAACCTAAAATAATCGAATAAAAAAACAGCAATATGGATCAATCCATATTGCTGTTTTTTATTTTGATTACCAAATCGCATTTATCTTTTATATCAAGTTTTGAAAAATACGTTTTTTCAAGCGGTATCCATTCATTAAAAAAGCGTTTTGCCATATCGGGAGAATTTCGCTTTTCAATACGCTTTTTCTGGAAATCTTCATCAATGTCAAGGAAAACCGACATATCGTAATACGGTGACAACTCGGGATGCATTGAATACGCTCCCTCTATTATTGTAAGTTTCCTTTTGGAATATAGTACGCCGTCTTCAATTTTCATAGTAGAACAGTTTAATCTACGATAATTTACAGCCTCCCCATTTTTCAGAGGAAGAAGAATTTCTTCCAAAAATCTTTCGCGGTCTATGTTTCCACCGATTTCACGATACCGTTCCTCTGTGCGTTGTTCACTGCGTAAAAAGAAGTCATCCATATGAAAAACATTGCAATCGTATATGCTTTCAAGCATTTTGGAAAGCGTTGTTTTTCCGCTTGCACTTCCGCCTTCAATCGCAATAATTCCGAAGGGGTTTTTGTGGATCAACTTATCAATTTCAGCAAGTACAGGTAAAAATGGAACAAAGTTTTCTCCCACAAGTCTGTACGCAGGAGTGTAATTTTCGCGGAACGAATTTGTGTGGTGTACAGATGGATAGTCCCCCTCTTCCCACTCTTTTACCTTTTTATCAAAATCTGCTATATCAAAAGGTAACTTTTTCTCAAGAATAAGTTCACGCACAATTGCTATCTTTTCCTTGATTTTTTCTTTTCCGTCTTCCTTTTTTGCAGAAAGGAAAAACAATTTTGCAAGAGTCTTTGGAGAAAGCCCTTTTTTCAGATATGAAAGATGCACTCTGAAATATTCTCCGTCAAGTTCCTCGATAAGTATGTCAGAGTACTTTTCTATCCTTTGCGCTTCATCTATAAGATGAGCCTCTACATTATCAATTGATGACACCATATGCTCGCACCCGAAAGAGCTCTGATAGAGGTATTTATATAAATCCTGCAATTCCATTTTCGGATATGTATTATAATGATTCAATATGTTTTTACGCGTTTTTTCTGTATTCATAAGTATTTTACTCTATTCCTGATATTTTTTTCTGTCTGTCAAGCACCATAACAAGCACGGGGACAAGGATAATCTGTACAATAATTCCAGGGATCGCGTTAGTAATTGCACCTGCCATAAATGCGGTAAATGTGAATGCTCCTCCATTTATTCCCATAACAAGAACCATTACAATCCCCCATATAATTCTGCCCATAATCATCGACACAATTAAAGAGCAGTATATAAAAGGCTTTTTCTTGGGGAGTAATTTGTGCAACATTCCTGCTACGAACCCGTATGTTGCAAGTTCAAAAGACATACAAAATGCCGTCGGAAAAAGTGGTGGCATACCAAGTATGAAAGAGCGTAGAAGCGGAGCTATAAAGCCTACCAAAAGCCCCCAAGGGCTACCGCATATAAATCCGCAAAGAAGCACCGGAATATGCATCGGCAAAAGCATCGCTCCGATTTCAGGAATCTGTCCGGTGAAGAAAGGCAGAACATAAGCTATTGCCAGAAACAGTGCCGCCAGAATCATTTTTAATAGTTTTTCGTGTTTTTTCATAGAAGGTCCTCCTTAATACACAAAAAGGTGCTATCGCCTCTTCAGAGGCAACAACACCTTCATAGTATCAATCAGTAAAAAAATTTCATAAGAAGAACTTCTGTTCCTATGCTACCCTTCTGGATAACACATATATTATATCATTGTGCTTTTTAGCTGTCAAGCATTGTCGATGATGAAACGAAGCTTTTTCATAGCATCTTCAATGAGTGCACCGGCGCTCATATTCCCTATTCCTGCGATAAGGTTATCGCATCTGTTCATCGGGATAAGAATTCGTGTTGCATCTGCTCTGCCAACTGCCGTTGCCATTTTTTCGGTTATCTCGCCAAGAAGTGAGTCAGCAATGACAATACCGACAGGTCCGATGATAACATCTGCATTGCGAGATGCTACAACCACGGGATTTTCACCCGTTGCGGCATTCTTTGCACCTGCCTTAAGCATCGCTGCAGTTGCAACGGCATTTGTGCCGATTGCCGTAAGTTCTATATCCTGAAACTGTGAGAGCATTTCTTTTACAAGCTGTGCACCGAGCTGTCCGCCCTGTCCGTCAATAACTACTACTTTCATACCTATTCCCTCCGTATGAAATTTATTATATCACTCAAAAATTAAAAAGTCTACTGTAAAAAAGCAAAAATAAATCCGCAGCAGATCGTGCTGCAGATTTCTTTTATTTCGTTATAATTATTACTTATCTTTTCTTGCGTTCTTAACAACAATCTTATTAAGTGCTACAAGTGCGATTACGTTGGGAATAACCATCAGATAGTTAAAGAAGTCTGTAAGTTCCCAAACGAGGTCGTTTGAAAGGATTGAACCAAGGAAAATGAATGCAATGGAAATTACAGCATAAAGAGCAACGCCTGCCTTGCTATTCTTTGTAAGGTACTGGGCATTAACCTTACCGAAGAAGTTCCAACCGATAATTGTTGAAAGTGCAAAGAAGAACAAGCAGATAGCAACAAAGATGTTACCAACGGCTTCTGAACCGATACCAAGTGAGAACGCCATCTGCATTGCGTTTGTTTTCTGAATTCCTGCATTTGCAATAAGGTCAGCATAGTTGGCACTTGTTGCGCCTGCAAGAGGACCTGCGTCTGAATAGAGACATGAAATAACAACGAGAGCTGTCATTGTAAGAACTACGAATGTATCAATAAACACACCTATCATAGCTGCTACACCCTGCTTGTGAGGGCTTTCAACATTGGCTACAGCATGTGCGTGAGGTGTTGAACCCATACCTGCTTCGTTTGAGAAAAGGCCACGCTTAGCGCCCTGACTGATAGCAGTCTTAAGAGCGTAACCGATACCACCACCTATAAGTGCATTGGGTGTGAAAGCGAACTTAAATATCATACCAAAAGTTGCGGGGATTTCCTTGATATTGATTCCAAGGATTATAATGCCACCAATGATATAAAGCCCTGCCATAAGGGGAACTAACTTTTCAGTAACGGAAGCAAGTCTCTTAACACCGCCAATGAAAATGAATGCAGCTACAACTGCAACAGCAGCACCCATTACCCATACGGGGATACCAAATGCTGTGTTACAAGTCTCTGCAATCGAGTTTGACTGAACCATGCTGCCCATGAAGCCAAGCGCAAGAACTGCTGCAACAGCAAAGAAGCCTGCGAGGAACTTACCAAAGCCGTTGGGGAATGCCTTCTTTATGTAATAAACGGGGCCACCCTGAATTTCGCCATCTTCATTCTTGATTCTTGTTTCCTGCGCAAGAACTGCTTCTGAATAGATGGTAGCCATACCGAGGAATGCGATAATCCACATCCAGAAAATTGCACCGGGACCACCGATAAGAATAGCACCTGATGCACCAACGATATTACCTGTACCAACCTGTGCCGCAATAGCTGTAGCAAGAGCCTGGAATGAGCTCATACCGCCATCCTGCTTACCGCCACGAAGTTTAATTCCACCGAAAACCTGCTTCATACCCTCGCCAAAGCAACGAACCTGCACGAAGCGAGTCTTGATAGTGTAGAAAAGTCCTACGCCTACAAGCAAGAAGATGAGAATGTAGTCTGAGAGATACGCGTTCAACTTTTGAACAATGGGTAAAATTTTTGCCTCCATAAATAGAGCCTCCTAAAAATAATAAAATAAAAAAACTATTGACAAAAAATCAATAGCTCCGGAAATAGCAATTAAATGCAGTTATGCATTTAAAACTTTGCTCCGTCCTTTTGCCTGAGAGATTAGCGCATAAATGCGCCTTGCACCTTCGGCATCCTTTTGCCTCTAAAAAAGAAGCGGACTTCTCCGGAGAGCTATCCGTATGCAGTCTTTACAAATTTTGCTCCTGAGAGTGTTACTCCTTCGGCAGGCTTTCGCCACTTTCCTGCAAACTTCACATAGCCATTATTAAATTAACAGTGTTATTATTACATAATCTTACAAAATTGTCAAGTTATTTTTGATAAATACCCCTAAATAATTGACAAAAGAGAAAAAAAGATATATAATTACCTGTAATATGCAAATTACTTAAAAGGATGATGAACTATGCATTGGTCAGAAGAAATAGCACAGAGAATTATTGAGAGAAATCCCAATAAGGAAGAATATGTCTGCGCAGCAGGCATCAGCCCTTCCGGCTCTATTCATATTGGTAACTTCCGCGATATCGCAACAAGTTACTTTGTTGTAAGAGCGCTTCGTAAAATGGGTAAAAAGGCAAAGCTTCTTTTCTCATGGGATGAATTTGACAGACTCAGAAAGGTTCCCGTAAACGTTGCCAAAGTTCGTGACGATTTTGAGCAGCACATCGGTAAACCCTACGCTGATGTTGAAAATCCCTTTACCGATGCACCTGAAATAAAAACATACGCCGAATATTTCGAGAAAGAATTTGAAGAATCAATCGTGAAATTCGGTATTGAGATGGACTACCGTCATCAGGCAGAAATGTACAGAAGCGGTAAGTATGTTGAGCACATTCTCCACGCCCTTCGTAAGCGCGGTGAGATTTTCGATATCCTCGATTCACATCGTACACAGCAGGCACAGGAAGGCGAACGCGAAGCATACTATCCCGTAAGCATCTACTGCCCCACTTGTGGCAAGGATACTACAAAAATCCACGCACTTTCAGACGACTGCACAGTTGCTGATTACACTTGTGAATGTGGTCACAGCGGTAAGTTTGATTTCACAAAAGACTTTAACTGCAAGCTTGCATGGAAGATTGACTGGCCTATGCGTTGGATGTACGAGGGCGTAGACTTTGAACCCGGCGGAAAGGACCACGCGGCAAGACACGGTAGTTATGATACAAGTAAGGATATTTCAAAGGCTATATTCGGCTTTGAACCTCCTATCTTCCAGGGTTATGAATTTATCGGTATCAAGGGTACAACAGGTAAAATGTCAGGTTCATCCGGTCTTAACCTTACTCCCGAAACACTCCTTAAGCTTTATCAGCCCGAAGTTATCTTGTGGCTTTACTCAAAGACAGAGCCTCTTAAGGCGTTTGACTTCTGTTTTGACGATGGTATTCTTCGTCAGTATTTTGAATTTGACAAGATGCAGACAGCCTGGGAAGAAGGTACTGCAGACGAGCATGCTCAGGGTGTAATGTTCAACACAACTGTTGAAGGCAGAAAACCCGCAACAGTTCCTATGAGCCTTCTTGTTCAGCTTGGTAGTGTTGTTAATTTCAACGTTCCCATGCTTGAAATCGTATTTGAAAAAATAGGCACTCCCTATAAGTACGAAGATTTCGCAGACAGACTTGAAAGAGCAAAATACTGGCTTGAACAGTGTTCTCCCGAAAACGTAAACCGTCTTCGCGAATATCGTAACTGGGAGCTTTACAATAGCTTTACAGAAGAAGAAAAGAAGGAAATTGAGCTTCTTTGCGAATTCTTAAAGACAGACGGTTACACACTTGACGACCTTAACGCAGAGCTTTATGCTATTCCCAAGAAAATCTTTGGCGAAGATATGGATCCCAAGGAGCTCAAGGGTATTCAGGGTCAGTTCTTCAAGAACGTGTACAAGCTTATTATCGACAAGGAGCGCGGACCGAGACTCTACCTTTTCCTTTTCGCAGTTGATAAGGATAGCTACCTCTCACTCCTTGACTTCTCTACTCCTATGACAGAGATTGAAAAGAATCCTCCCAAGGAAGAAGTAGTTGAAGAAGTGATAGAAGAAAAAGTTTACGGTGATCCCGATCCCGTAGCGCCTATCAAGGAAGAAATAGATATTGACCTCTTCTCCAAGATTGACCTTCGTGTATGTAAGATTGTGAAGGTTAACGAAATCAGAAAGTCACACAACTGCTTAAAGCTTACACTTTTTGATGGTCTTGATGAAAGAGTTATCGTTTCAAGCATCAAGCATGACTACAAGGCTGAAGAGCTTATCGGTAAGAAGATTATCGTTGTTGCAAACCTTGCAAGTGCTCGTTTCAGCGGTGTTACAAGTAACGGTATGCTTCTTGCAGGCACAAACAATGCTTGCGGTTGCAAGGTTATCTTTGTAGATGATGCTATTCCCGAGGGAACACCTATTTGCTAATAGGGCTCGATAAAATGCACAGAGCGTTCATTGGCAAAATGTTGTTTATATGATTCAAAAATAAAATCAAAAGAGGTTGCGGAAATCCGCAACCTCTTTTTAATTTAGTCCTCGCTGCAACAGCAGTCGGAAGCTTGGTTATTTAAGCAATCCTCAACGGGCGGGAAAAATTCGTTGATGGGGAAACTGATATTTGCAAAAACTTCGCACGGGTCATCAGGCGAACTTGTAACACATTCTTTTTCGGGAATGCAGAAATCGTACGCAGGAATAAGAAGCTGAACACTTCTTTCAAGTCTGATAATAGTGAAGAGTCCAAGGGAAATGTAAACTCTTTTTTGTTCTTCGCGGCAATTTACAAATCTGTCCTCGAACACTCTGCACACGCAATCGGGAATGTTGCACACGTCAATCTCGTCATCGCCGTAATGACAACATTTTTCGCGAGGTTCGGCAATTTTTACACCAAGGCTGATGGGGTCGAGTGTTTCCACAACAGCTTTGGGCATATTTGTTTTCTGCCAGAGCTGAGGATCGAAACTGTCTTTCTTGTACTTTGAAGTAAAGATTTTCGCACTACCCTCGCTACCGAAAAGAACTACCTTCTTATTATAGGTAGCAACGCCTTCCACCGTAACAGGTCTCGAAACGCCTGTATAGGCATCGAGTGATACGCGGAAGAAGAATGTAAGGTCAACCGTATAATATCCGCGATTAAAGGGCATTTTCTCCACATCGCTGAACACCCATACAACCTCTGCCTTGCGACATTTAACGTCAACTGCGCGGTCAATTATTTCCTGACCAGTTTCAGTTAAGTACACACGCATACATTCAATACATTCCTTGCTTCTGCAGGAATCGTAAATTTTATCTGCCTGTATACAAACCTTTTCCTTGCAGCCGAAGGAACCGGTAAGTTTTTCTTCCATAAAAAAATCCTCCTATATAATTAGTAGGCATTGCCCACTTTCATTATATGTAGGAGGATTATTTTTTGTTATACTATTACGCCGCCGTCACAACCGATTATCTGTCCTGTGATAAAATCTGCTCCGTCTGATGCAAGGAACAAAAGAAGTTTTGCAACATCTTCAGGTGTCCCGATTTTTCCAAGAGGCGTTTCTTCGCAGAACGCGTCGCGGTCTTCAGGAGAGATGTTTTTATTCATATCGGTATCTATAAATCCCGGAGCAACTGCATTTACAGTTATTCCTGATGGTCCGAGTTCTTTTGCAAGTGCTTTTGTAAATGATATTACTGCACCTTTTGATGCGCTGTAACAAGCTTCGCACGATGCTCCACAAACGCCCCAGATTGAACTTACATTTATAATTTTTCCGCTATGATTTTTAATCATATGCTCTGCGGCGCATCTGCTTACAAGAAAAGTTCCCGTTACATTGATACCAAAAAGCTTTTCCCAATCGGAAAGAGTTGTATCCGTAATGAGTTTTGTGAAAGATACACCTGCATTATTTATAACAACATCAATTTTTCCAAAATGCTCTATCGCCTTTTCAAACATAGCTTTAACGTCTTCCTCTTTTGAAACATCGCCCTTTACAGCAATACTTCCCGAAAGAGTTTTTGCAAGCTCAAGCGCTTCCTTTTCGCTATTGTTATAGTTTATTATTACATTGTAGCCGTTTTTATAAAAAAGCTCTGCAGCTTTCTTTCCTATACCGCGACTACCACCTGTTATAAGTACTGTTCTACTCATATTAAGTACCTCTTAAGATTTGATATATGAAAGTGCATCTGAAAGAGTTTTTACGGCAATAAGTTCTATCCCCTCGCACTTGTCAATGCTACCGAGCGAGTCAAACGGAAGCATACAACGCTTAAATCCCATTTTCTGAATTTCGGCAATTCTGCGTGATGCCTGCGTTACAGTACGGATTTCGCCCGTAAGACCGATTTCTCCGAAGAATGCCATATCCTGCGGAAGCGGTTCATCACGAAAACTTGATGCGATTGCACAAGCGACTGCAAGGTCGGTTGCCGATTCGTCAAGCTTTATTCCGCCCGTTACATTTACGTACGCATCGTGGTCACCTAAATGAAGTCCCATTCGTTTTTCAAGAACGGTCATTATAAGCGAAACTCGGTTATAATCAACGCCTGTTGCCATACGTTTAGGCATAGCAAAACTGCTTTTTGAAACGAGTGCCTGAATTTCTGCAAGTATAGGACGGGTTCCCTCTACCGAGCATACGATTGCACTTCCAGGTGCATCCACGGGACGACCTGAAAGAAGCATATGCGACGGATTGGGGACATCTTTAAGTCCCTTGTCAGTCATTTCAAAAACTCCGATTTCATTGGTGGAGCCAAAACGGTTTTTAACCGCGCGGACAATTCGATAACTTTGATGTCGTTCCCCTTCAAAATAGAGAACGCAATCAACCATATGTTCAAGCACACGGGGTCCTGCGATAGAACCTTCCTTTGTTACGTGACCTACAATAAATACAGTTGTTCCCGTACTTTTTGCAAGTTCCATAAATTTGAGTGTACACTCCCTTACCTGTCCAACACTACCGGGTGCGGATGTAAGGTTTTGCGAATAAAGTGTCTGTATAGAATCCGCGATTACAAGCGAGGGTTTCATAACCTCGATTGCATCGAGAATAGATTCAAGGTCTGTTTCATTAAGTACATAAAGAGAATCAGAAACTGCACCAAGGCGTTCTGCCCGAAGGCGAATCTGTTTGTCAGATTCCTCGCCCGATACGTAGAGAACCTTTCCTTCACCCGATGCGTGTTTTGCCACCTGAAGAAGAAGCGTAGACTTACCAATACCCGGCTCGCCACCGCAAAGGACAAGTGAGCCTTTCACAATTCCACCACCAAGCACGCGGTCAAGTTCACTGCTTCCAGCAGCCTTCCTCTCGCCTTCTTCTGTTGAAACCTCTTTTATAAGAACGGGTGAAACTTTCTTTCTGATTTTCGCATCAGAGGTTTTTTCCAAAACCTCTTCAATCATACTATTCCATGTACCGCACGCAGTACATCTTCCCATCCACTTGGGAGATTCATTCCCGCATTCTTTACATACAAATACTGTTTTAGCTTTCAATTAATCACTTCCCAGAGCAATTCGCGGTACGCGTTTAGATACACCGCAAACAATCTCGTAATTTATTGTCTGTGCAAAATCGGCTATTTCTTCCGCGGTTATGCTGATTCCTTTTTCGGTTCCCATAAGAATTACCTTATCGCCGATAGAAACATTTTCAATATCTGTTACATCAACCATAAACTGATCCATACAGATTCTGCCGACAATAGGTGCGTAACTGCCGTTTATAATAACTCTTCCCTTTCCTGAAAGAAGGCGCGGATAGCCGTCGGCATATCCTACGGGAATCGTTGCTATTTTCATATCTTTCTCGGCAGAAAATGTTCTTCCGTAGCTTACTGTTTCTCCCTTTTGGATAGTTTTCACAAATGCCACATGGGAATGAAGCTCCATAACGGGTTTAAGGTCTGACGAACTTTCCGCGAGGTATCCGCTGGGAGTTAATCCATAGAGAATTATTCCCGGTCTTACCATATCAAAATAAAAATCCTTGTGTTGCAAAACTGCACCACTGTTAGCACTGTGATAAATTTCAATATCCACATTACGCTTTTCAAGCATTTCTTTAAACGCAAGGAAGCGCTGTGCCTGTTTTTTCGTAAAAGCGTCATCCTCTTCATCTGCAGTCGCAAAGTGTGTGAAAACGCCCTCCAATTTTATTGAAGGAAGTCCTGATATTTCTTTTACAACATCGGCATATTCCTCGTTGGGGATAAATCCGATTCTCGACATACCAGTATCAATAGGGATATGTATTTTTCCGATTTTTCCTACTTTTTTTGCAGTTTCAGAAACGAGTAGTGCATCATCATAAGTAAAAGCAGTAACTGTTATGTTTTCACTGATGGCAGTTTCCAAATCATCAGGGAATATTCTTCCCAAAATGAGAATGGGCGTTTTTATACCATCGTTTCGCAGTGCGAGAGCCTCTTCGATTGCTGCAACAGCAAAATAGTCACACTTATCACAAAGAAGCTTTGCAAAAAGATTTGCACCGTGACCATATCCGTCAGCCTTTACAACAGGCATTACCTTTACATTTTCAGGGAGTTTTTTTCTTATGCAATTGAAATTATGTATTATTGCGTCTTTATTGATATAGGCGCATATGCGCATGTTCATACTATCAATCCTTAAAAATAGAGATGTTTTCAAAAATATAAGCAACCCAGCTTGCTACTGTAAAGATAGCCGCTGCCCAAATAAGAATACCTGCAACCTCGTAATTTCCGAAGTGACAGAAAAGCATCGCAAAAATGCTTGAGAAAAGCTGTACGTTTGTCTTTATCTTTCCCCACCATGAAGCTGCAATTACGGTTCCCTTGGAAACAGCTACCACACGAAGGCTTGTTACAAAGAATTCACGTGCGATGATGATGATGGGAGCCCATACTGAAACAACGTCAAGCTGAATGAAGCACAAGAGCGCACTGAATGCAAGAAGCTTGTCAGCAAGGGGATCCATTATTTTACCGAATGATGAAACAAGATTGTGCTTTCTTGCAAGATAGCCATCAAAAAAGTCTGTAAGTGACGCAATCGCAAATACGATAAGTGCCCAGATATAATACTCGCTAAGCATAAGTGCCATAAAAATCGGTATCATAACGCAACGCGCCATTGTAAGTTTGTTAGGTAAATTCATAATTCATTCCGTCCTTTCAATTTCTTCGCCGTACAAGTCATAGACATCGGCAGATTTAATTATAATTTCTATAAACTCTCCCGCATCGAGGTCACGATGCGCTCCAAAATAAATTTTCGGGTCTATTTCAATACTTTCGCCACCACTACGACCATAATAGAGATTGTCTTCAAAGCCCTCGGTAATTACCGTTACGGTTTTACCTATCATCGCTTCATTTCGCTGAAGTGAAATTTTCTGCGAAAGCTCCATTACAATATCGCGTCGCTCTTCCCTGATTTCCATGGGAACTTGATCTTTCATTCTTGCGGCAGGAGTTCCGTCTTCACACGAATATGCAAAAACGCCGACGCGGTCAAATTTAACGGTTTCAAGGAATTCACAAAGCTCCTCAAATTCCTCCTGCGTTTCTCCGGGGAATCCCGTTATAATGCTTGTACGAAGCGTTACGTCGGGAATTTCTTTTCTCAAAGTTTTTATAAGGGTTTCAAGCTTTTCTCGAGTTGTTTTTCGTCCCATTCTGCGGAGAACTGCTGATGAACCGTGCTGTACGGGAATATCAAGATATTTTACTATCTTTTCCTCATCACGAATTGTCTTTATAAGGTTTTCATCTATCTCTTCCGGGTATGAATAATGCACTCTGACCCAGTCAATTTTTTCTATTTCACAAAGCTTATGAAGAAGCTCGGATATTCTCTTTTCACCATATAAATCAATTCCGTAACGAGTCGTATCCTGCGCAACGACTATGATTTCGCGCACACCGTCTTCAGCAAGTGCTTTTGCCTCGGCAAGGATATCTTCTTCACGCCTGCTACGGTATTTTCCGCGTATGTAAGGAATTGCACAATACGTGCATTTGTTGTCGCAACCCTCGGCGATTTTAAGATATGCCGTATATTGCGGTGTTGTACGTACACGCGGAAGATTTTCGCGGACATCTTTATCAATGTCGTATATGTATGTTTCCCTCTTCCCCTCAAGTCCGTTTTTAACGGCTCGCACAATTTCATCAAATGCCGTTGTACCGACAATAACATCGACTTCGGGAAGTTCGTTTTTAATTTCGTCACAAAAACGCTGTGCAAGACATCCACACGCAACGAGAAGTTTGCAGTTTTCTTTTTTGTACTCTGCCATTTCAAGTATAGTGTCTATTGCCTCTTGCTGTGCGCTCTCGATGAAACCGCAGGTATTTACTATGATAACTTCGGCTTCTTTCGGATTAAGAGTTATTTCAAATCCGTCTTCAAGCAAAAGTCCCATCATATTTTCAGTATCACACAAATTTTTATTGCATCCCAACGATACAAAACCGATTTTCGTCACATTGTCACCTCAATCGTCCGTAATGTCGCAGAAAGAACTCATTTTATTCATTGCACCCTTTATCTCGTCGGGCGTAAATCCGCGACGCATAAAGAATCCGAAAATTCTGTTTCTTTCTTTCATATTTGAAAAATCCGAATCTGAGAAACGCTTTTTCATTTCATTTAAGACGCGGTCATCATCAATTTCAGCAAAAGCATCTTCAATTGCAAAATCTATGATTTCGCGGTCAATACCTTTTCTCAAAAGTTCACTGCGGATTCTGACTTTACCCCATTTTTTAAGGTTTATCGCGTCGCTTATAAAATGTGATGCGTAGCGCTTATCATCAATATATCCGTAGTTTTTAAGGAATTCTACCGTATCTTCAATTTGTTCTTCGGCGTAGCCTTTCCCCACAAGTTTTTCGCGAAGTTCTTTTTCGGTTCTATCGCGGAACTCAATAAGGTACAAGGCATAGTCTCTTGGATTAGTCATTCAAAAACTCCATAAACACTAAATTTGCACAGTCTGTTCCTCTATCAGTTAAGAAAAGTCTGCCGTTTTCTTTTTTCAGAAGTCCTTTTTCAACAAGCGGGTTAACTCTTTCGGGGTATTCTCCGTTATAGCTGACTCCGTCTGTCATACGAAGGCCGAGCATAAAAAGTTCAAGCTTACGCTCCTCATCCGATATGGGAGTGTATTCCTCTTTTCGTCCCTCACCTTTTATATAACGCGCTATGTCAGATGCATTGCAAAAGCGTGCACCGCCAAAATACGAGTGAGCACCTGCACCAAGTCCGATATATTCGCAGTCTTTCCAATACCCGCTGTTATGACGGCTTTCAAATCCTTTTTTCGCAAAGTTTGATATTTCATATCTTGAAAGCCCCATTTTTGAAAGACGGTCGTTTGCGTAATAATACATCGCTCTTTCAGTTTCCTCATCAGGAAGTGAAAGCTGCATATCGTAAAACGGCGTCCCCTCCTCCACAATCAGCGAATATGCCGACACGTGAGGTGGATTTATTTTTTCTATACACGATAACGAATAATCAAGGCTGTCCATCGTCTGATGCGGTGTTGCAAGCATAAGGTCAATACTGAAATTGGTAAAGCCTGCATTTTTAATAGCATCGACACCTTCAAAAATTTGTTTCGCAGTATGAATTCTGCCAAGTGCACGAAGCTCGTTATCATTAAACGATTGTGCGCCGAGGCTTATTCTGTTGACGCCTTTTTTGTAAAGAGCAGAAAGAATTTCATTATCCACCGTACCGGGATTTGCCTCAACAGTAAATTCGCAGTTTTCTGAAAGAACAATATTTTCGTTTACTGCATCTACTATTTTAAGCAAGTGTTCCCCGATTGCAGTAGGTGTTCCGCCACCGATATAAACGGTGTCGGTTTTTGTGCCCTCTATACTTTCAATTTCGTCTATGAGTGCATCCGTATATTCTTTGAAAAGCGACTTATCCGTAATGGAATAAAAATCACAGTAAAGACATTTACGAACACAAAACGGAATGTGTATATAAATCATATCAGTCAAGTTTAAGAACGGACATAAACGCCTCCTGCGGAAGCTCTACGCTACCGACCTGACGCATTCTCTTCTTACCTTCCTTCTGTTTTTCAAGAAGCTTTTTCTTACGGGTGATATCACCGCCGTAACATTTTGCAAGTACGTCTTTACGCATAGCCTTTACAGTTTCACGCGCAATAACCTTGCCACCGATTGCCGCCTGAATCGGAACTTCAAAAAGCTGACGCGGAATTGTTTCTTTGAGTTTTTCTGCAATTCTTCTTCCGCGGGCATAGCTCTTTGTAGAGTGAACAATAAAGCTGAGTGCATCGACAACGTCGCCGTTTAAGAGGATGTCAAGCTTTACAAGGTCGCTCTTTACATATTCGCCCATTTCATAGTCAAACGATGCGTAACCGCGGCTACGGCTCTTAATAGCATCGAAGAAGTCATATATAATTTCATTAAGCGGAAGCTCATAATGAAGGTCAGCACGCTCGGCATCAAGGTATGTCATACCAATGTAGTTACCGCGTCTGTCCTGACAAAGTTCCATAATTGCACCTACATATTCCTGCGGAACAAAGATATGTGCATTTACGAAAGGCTCTTCCATATAGTCAATTTCTGCAGGTGCAGGAAGGTTTGTGGGATTAGAAACAAAAAGTTCTTCTCCGGTTGTTTTATGAACCTTATAAACAACGCTCGGTGCGGTTGTAACGAGATCAAGATTGAATTCACGCTCGAGTCTTTCCTGAATGATTTCCATATGCAAGAGTCCCAAGAATCCGCAACGGAAACCAAAGCCGAGAGCCGCACTTGTTTCAGCCTCGAAAGAAAGTGAAGCATCGTTAAGCTGTAATTTTTCAAGAGCGTCACGAAGGTCGCCGTACTTTGCACCATCGGCAGGATAAATACCGCAGTAAACCATGGGATTTATATCTTTATAACCTGCAAGCGGTTCTTTTGCAGGATTTTCAGCGTCAGTTACAGTATCACCCACCTGAGTATCGCGTACTGTCTTGATGCTTGCGGCGATATAACCAACTTCACCCGCCTTAATTGACTTAGCAGGCATCATACATTTAGGATGAAGGTGTCCTACCTCAACAACGTCAAACTCGCCACCTGTTGCCATAAAGCGAATACGCATACCGGGCTTGAGTTCACCCTCCATAACCCTTACATAAACGATAACACCCTTGTAAGAGTCATAGTAAGAGTCAAATATAAGCGCACGCGGAGGGGCGGTTTCATCACCCTTTGGTGCAGGGATGTTTTTTACGATATATTCGGGAATCTGTTCAATGTTAATTCCGTTTTTAGCACTTATCTTCGGAGCATCTTCGGCAGGAATACCGATAATATCCTCGATTTCCTTGACAATTTCGTCGGGACGCGCACTCGGAAGGTCAATCTTGTTGATTACGGGAAGAATTTCAAGATTGTGGTCAAGTGCAAGATAAGTGTTTGCAAGTGTCTGCGCCTCAATACCCTGCGATGCGTCTACAACCAACAGAGCTCCTTCACACGCGGCGAGAGAACGCGAAACCTCATAGTTAAAGTCACCGTGTCCGGGAGTGTCGATAAGGTTTAATATATAGTCCTTACCA
>JAZREK010000030.1:0-3330 GCA_045660765.1 Clostridia bacterium | reverse complement strand
ACCTTAACGGATTTGCAAGTAATCAGATTATGGCGGAGGTGGATGCAATATGCAAATGAATGAAAGAAAACCCTTAATCGTTGCTTTTTGCTGTAACTGGTGTTCTTACGCCGGTGCGGACCTTGCAGGAAACAACCGCCTTAACTATCCTGCAGATGTAAAGATTATTCGCGTACCTTGTTCTTGTCGTGTTAATCCGATGTTCGTTCTCCGTGCATTCCAGAGAGGCGCAGACGGTGTAATCATCTGTGGTTGCCACCCCGGAGATTGTCACTACACATCAGGTAACTATTATACAAGAAGAAGAATGGCGGCGCTTTTCTCTATGCTTGATTTCCTCGGAATAGAGAAAGAAAGAACCCGTGTTGAATGGGTTTCTGCGGCGGAAGGTGCAAAATTTGCCGCAACAATGAATGACTTTGTTGAAAAAGTAACAGCACTTGGGGAAAACAAGAGATTGGAGGATCTGCGATGCAAAAAATAACACAGAATCAGTTGATAGATAAAGCAGTTTCTCTGCTTGAAAACGGTACTGTTACCGCTGTTTTAGGATGGCGTAAAGGTGAGTTCGGCTATGACGTAACTCCTTCGATGTTCAACACAAAAGAAGATTTGGAAGTAAATTTCGTATGGAGTGATTTTTGCGGAGTTAATTTCTCAAAATATCTTGTTTCAAAAACAGACAGATTTGAAGGAAAAATCCTTGTTTTCTTAAAGCCTTGTGATACTTACAGCTTTAATCAGCTCCTTACAGAACACCGTTTTGATCGTGAAAAGGTTTATGCGGTAGGTATTCCTTGTGAAGGTATGGTTGATGTTTCAAAACTCAAATCAGTAACAGGCGAAGGAATAAGCGAAATCAAGGAAGACGGCGAGAACATTCTCGTTACAACAATATATGAAGAAAACCCAATTGCAGTTCCTTTCCGTGATGTTCTTCTCGAACGTTGCGTAAATTGTAAGAGTAAGAAGCATGTTGCATACGACGAACTTATGGGCGAAGAGGGAGAAGTAATTGATTCAGCAAGATTTGATGAAGTTGCTAAGATAGAGGCAATGACACCAGATGAAAGATTCCTCTTCTGGCAGAATGAACTTTCTCGTTGTATTCGTTGTAACGCTTGTCGTGATGCTTGTCCTGCTTGTACTTGTGAAAAGTGCGTGTTTGACAATCCGGCATCAGGCGTTGAAAATAAGGCGCCTGCGAACAGCTTTGAAGAAAAAATGTTCCATATTATAAGAGCGTACCACGTTGCCGGCAGATGTACAGACTGTGGTGAATGTTCACGAGTTTGTCCCCAGAACATTCCGCTTCATCTCTTGAACCGCAAGTTTATAAAGGATATGAACGAATTTTACGGCGAGTATCAGGCTGGTGCCGAGGTTGGTTCACGTGCTCCTCTTGTAGACTATACAACCGAGGATTTAGAACCCGGTGAAGTATTTGACAGGGGGGATAACAATGCTTAAAATTTCTCTTGATAAAATAAATTCTGTATTTGCAGAAATTTCAAAAAGCGCAAAACTCTACATTCCTGCAACGGATAAAGACGGAAGTGCCGTTTACAAAAAGTGGGAAGATGGTGTTTTGTGGAGTGACGCTTTAAACACTGTAAGAAGTCCCAAAGACTTTTTCTTTCCGCAGATGGAAGACCTTATGGAGTTTAAGACAGAGGGCAAAAACATCGAAGTCATTGATACAAGAAGCGAAGCGGAAGATTTCGTTATTTTCGGCGTTCGTGCTTGTGATGTGAAGAGTTTTGAAATTTTAGACCGAGTTTTCCTTTCAGAACCTGTTGACAGCTACTATGCTTCACGACGTGAAAAAGGAATCATCGTTTCAACAGCTTGTACAAAACCTGCAGAAACTTGTTTCTGTAAGACTTTCGGAATTTCTCCCGAAGAGCCGGAAGGTGATGTTACAACATGGAAAACAGATTCAGAATTATTCCTTAAGGCAAACACCAAAAAAGGCGAGGCCCTTTTAGAAAAAATTGCGTCATTCACACAAGAATGTGATGAAACTGCAGTTAATGAACAGAAAGACAAAATTGCAAAGATAATGGATCGTCTTCCTCTTAAAGATCTTACTACAGATGCTTTTGGTGGAAATAAAACAAACGAATTTTTCGATCATCCTGCTTGGGCAGAACTTTCTGAAAGCTGTCTTGGTTGCGGTACATGTACGTTTGTGTGTCCCACTTGTCAGTGCTATGACATCAAGGACTTTAATACCGGTAACGGTGTTATAAGATTCAGATGTTGGGATTCATGTATGTATTCTGACTTTACAAAGATGGCACACGGTAACAACAGACTTACACAGAAGGAACGTTTCCGCCAGAGATTTATGCATAAGCTTGTTTACTATCCTGAAAACAACGAAGGATTATTCAGCTGTGTAGGATGCGGAAGATGTCTTGCAAAGTGTCCTATTTCAATGAATATTGTTAAAGTAATGAAAAAGATTGGAGGGAATGAAAAGTGAATAGAGAAGAAACTTTAATTCCCAAAATCGGTGTCATAACCGATGTGCGTATTGATACTCCCGATATCAAAACGTTCCGAGTTGTTACAACCGACGGTAAGAAAGCTTTTGACCATCGTCCGGGACAGTGTGCAATGCTTTCCGTTCCCGGTGTAGGTGAAGCGATGTTTTCAATAACATCTTCTCCCACAAATGAAGAGTATATGGAATTTTCCATCAAAAAATGCGGTTGCGTAACAGATTGGCTTCATCAGGCAGAAGTTGGTCAGCAGATAACCATCCGCGGACCTTACGGAAAACCTTTCCCCGTTGATGATGTCTTTGCAGGAAAGAACCTCCTCTTTATTGCCGGTGGTGTTGGTCTCGCTCCTCTTCGCAGCGTTATCAACTATTGCAGACATTATCGTGACAGATACGGTGAAATTGATATTGTTTACGGTTCAAGAAGTAAAGATGATTTGCTTGATTATAAGGAAATTATTGATGAATGGTCACAGGATGCAGGCGTAAAGGTTCACCTTACCATAGATAATCCTCAGGAGGGTTGGGACGGACATGTTGGATTTGTTCCCACCTATGTTAAGGAACTTGGTTTCGACACAAATAAAACTGCAGTTCTCTGCGGACCCCCGATTATGATTAAATTCACATTGGAAGGTCTTTGTGAACTCGGTTTTGATAAAACACAGATTTACACAACTCTTGAACTTCGTATGAAGTGCCGTGTCGGTAAATGCGGAAGATGTAATGTTGGTGCCAAGTATGTCTGCAAAGATGGTCCGGTATTCCGTTGTGATGAACTTGATGAACTTCCGGATGAATATTAAAGGAGTGGTAACATG
>JAZREK010000029.1:0-4438 GCA_045660765.1 Clostridia bacterium | reverse complement strand
CTTGCGCATATGGCGGACGGAAAAGTTATGCAGGAAGCGTACAACACAGATGAGGATATTCATGCAATAACCGCCACACAGGTTTTTGGAGTTCCCGATTTTCTTGTGACTGACGATATGCGATCGCGCCCGAAGACTGTTAATTTCGGTATCATTTACGGTCAGAGCGAATTTTCGCTTGCAGGCGAGCTTAAAATTACCCGCAAGGAAGCCAAGGAATATATCGAAAACTACTTTGCTCATTACAGCGGTGTAAGAAAATATATGGAAGAAACTATTGAATCTGCAAAAAAAGACGGATACGTTACAACTGTCTTCGGCAGAAGAAGATATATCCCCGAACTTGCGGCAAGCAATTTCAACCTCCGTTCATTCGGTGAAAGAGTTGCTATGAATGCACCCATTCAGGGAACGGCTGCGGATATAATTAAAATCGCTATGGTAAAAGTGCAGAAAGCACTTTCCGAAAAGTGTCCCGAGGCGCGTCTTATTCTTCAGGTGCACGATGAACTGATTTGTGAAGTTCCTCAGAAGGATGCCGAAAAAGCAGCACAGATATTAAAAGAAGAAATGGAAAATGCGGTTAAGCTTTCCGTTCCGCTTCGCGCTGATGTAAAGATTGGCAAAAGCTGGTTTGATACAAAATAATCCGAAAGGAAAATGCCTATGAAAAAGCTTATAGGTCTTACAGGCAGAACAGGCAGCGGTAAATCAAGTGCCGCGAAAATATTCGAAGAGCTGGGCGTTTTTACGGTGGATTGTGATAAGGTTGCTCACGAAGTGCTTTTTGACACAGATGTAAAAAAGGCTCTTGTCGATACTTTCTCCGCAGTTATTCTTGCCGAGAATGGTGAAATCGACAGAAAAGCACTCGGCAAAATCGTTTTTGCAGACAGCGAAAAGCTTCGCGCACTGAATAAAATTGTTCACGGGGCAATACTTGAGCGATGTTTTGCACTTTGCGAAAATTCGGGCAGCGACATTTGTCTTATTGACGGTAGCGAGCTTGAATCAAGCGGTGCTGACAAAAAATGTGACGTTATGGTTGTGACAGTTGCCGACGAAGAAGTGCGTCTTGAAAGAATAATGGCGCGTGATAATATAAGTCGCGAAGAAGCGCTTTCCCGAATGAAAAGTCAGAAAGATTATTCAAAAGAAGCAATTATAATCGAGAACAACAGCGATGAAAAATCTCTCCGCAATAAGATTGCCAAAATTGTCGACAACATCAAGAGGGGGATTTGAATTGAAAAAGTTTTTATCCCTTTTGGTTGTTATGGCACTTACGTTTACTCTTACCTCGTGTGCCGATAAAAAAATAACAAGACAAAGTTTCGCTTTTGACACGGTTTTAACTATTACTGCCGACGAAAAGTATCAGGATGAAATAAGCGAGGCTTTTCGTATGTGTCAGGACTATGAACTGATATTCAGCAGGACGAATGAAGGAAGCGAGCTTTACAAATTAAACGCAGGTACACTTGACGCTCCCTCACAGAAGCTGAAAAATGTTATTGAATTCTCGCTTACAATGTCTGAATTCACAGATGGCGCGTTTGATGTTACAATTACTCCGCTTGTTGATTTGTGGAACATAAAAGAAAGAACCACTCCCCCAACAGATGACGAGATAAAAAAGGCGCAGGAAAAAGTTGATTATAAAAAAGTAACCCTCGAGCCGTTCTCACTCGGTGGCACTTCGCTTGATATGGGCGCGGTTGCAAAAGGATATATCGCCGACAAACTTGTAGAGCATTTCAAAAGCAAGGGTGTAGACGATGCTATAATCGACCTTGGCGGAAATGTAGCTATCATTGGCGAGCATACCGTCGGAATACGCGACCCCAAAAATCCGGATTCCGTTTTCGCGGTAATGACTATTAAAGATAAAAGCGCCGTTACAAGTGGTGGGTATCAGAGATATTTTGAACACGACGGAAAAAGGTATCATCATATAATCGACCCACGCACAGGAAGAAGTGCCGACAGCGGCATTGCATCGGTAACGGTTGTGTCCCCCGCTTCAGTATTTGCGGATGCGCTTTCAACATCGATATACATTCTGGGTGAAGATGCACTTTCTCTGTGCAGTAATTTTCCCTATACAGATGCTATTATAATTAAGGAAGACGGCACGGTCATCACGACCGATGGCTTTGCCGAAAAATACAATTTACAATATAATTAGAAAAAATTCATTATTTTGTTAAAAAAAACTTGCATTTTGAAATTATATGTGCTATAATCCATTTGTTTCATAATGTTTTGGAGGTGAAAAATAATGCCTAACATTAAATCAGCTAAGAAGAGAGTTCTCGTTATCGAAAAGAAGACTCTTGAAAATCGTATGGTTAAATCCGCTATCAAGACAGAACTTAAGAAGTTTGAAGCAGCAGTTAGCGAAGGCAACAAGGAAGTTGCTACAGAGCTTTACAGCGCTTGCGTGAAGAAGCTTGACCAGGCTGTAGCTAAGGGTGTTTACCACAAGAACACAGTTAGCCGTAAGAAGAGCCAGCTCGCTAAGGCTATCGCTAAATTAGCATAAGTTTATTGATTGCTTAAAACTAGGGTATGTACAAATGGTACATACCCTTCTTTAACTTCTTTTTGTGCTTGATTAAACCAAATTATTAAAGCGTACATAAAAGCAGTTGTTTTTATGTACGCTTCATTTTAGGGCAAAGATAAAATAGTGCAGAACGCACAAACGGAAGTCCAAAGGACATCCCGACGGCGTACAAAGGTACGTCGAGAGGTGACGTTTGTGTGTAGCAAAACGAATAAAAATAGGAATCCGCTAAAGCGGATTCCTTCTTTGTTTCATCAAATTCACTATGATAAATTGTCTTTATAAAAAAGACATTATACCTTACCATCGTTTTGCGGTCGGTGCTGTTTTAGCGAGCCCGTTTATTTATTCTTTTCGTAGATCAGCATAAGCCCTTTGAGGAGCAAGTCCTCATCAATAATAATTTCTCTCTTACAAAGCGGAACAATTGCTTTTGCAAGTCCACCTGTTGCGATAACTGTGCATTTTTCGCCGAGCTCTTCTTCAAAGCGGTCTACTATTCCCTCTATCGCGCCGGCATTACCGTACATAATACCACTCTTGATAGAATCGACGGTATTACTGCCGATAAGTTTTTTCGGTTTTTCAAACGCAACCTTGGGAAGCTGTGAAGTTCTACCGATAAGTGCGTCGTGCGATACTGCCACACCGGGAAGGATTGCGCCACCTAAATACTGCTTCTTTCCGTCTATTACGGAAATTGTTGTCGCTGTGCCCATATCAATTACAATCTGCGGAACACTGTATTCTTCCACACTTGCAACGGCATCAACAACAAGGTCGCTACCGAGCTGTGCAGGGTTATCAATAACAATACTTATACCCGTTTTTACACCCGGACCTACAATCATGGGAGTGATTGAGCAAAGCTTTCCAACGGCTTCCTTTACGATATTTGTCACAGAAGGCACAACCGATGAAATTATAGCACCTTCGATTTTTTTATAATCAATGCCGTTCATTTCAAACGCAGTCTTGAAAAGCACGCTGTATTCAAGCATTGTCGCACGGTGCGCAGTTGAAAGTCGTTCGCGGAAAAGAATATCCTTCCCCTCAACACAACCTGCAACGATATTTGTATTACCGATATCTATAACTAAAATCATACTTATCTTTCCTTATTAAAAACTTTGAGTAGCTGAACAATTACGGGCGCGAAAATTATATTTACCGCCATTTCAAAAAGGAAGTTTCCGCCAACAAGAACGAAAATCATATACTTGCCGACATCTGTTCCGCCTGCCCACATAGTTATTGTTTCCATAAAGAAAAGCTTACATCCCAAAAGGAATACTCCGGTATTTATAACGGGACAAACAAGCGCAGATATAACTGCTGACAAATATTCCTTGTGAATAAGTTTTCTGAGCACCTGATAAGTAAGTCCTGCGACAAAGCCGCAAAGTGTACCCTTTGCCAGAACTGTGATGATAGTACCGGGGACATTTACTGCCATAAAGGGAGCTGCGTCACCGCTTGCTAAAACGGCAACACCAAAAACAAGACCGAGCCATGTTCCAATACTCTTTCCACAGGTTACTGCACCGATAACTATCGGAATCAGTACCAAAGAAATTGAAAATGTGCCGAATCTGATTGCCGCGCCCATAAACTGAAGCACGAGCACCAACGCTGTAAGAAGTGCGCCAAGCACCATCTTTTTCGTTGACATAGTTTTTCTTTCCATATTAAATTCCTCCTTGTTATTATTCGGCTTTTTGCCGATACAATACAATTACGGCTACTATAATACTACTGTTTTTTTAATTTGTAAAGTTTTTTTATAAAAAACTATTGAAGAATTATCTGATAAGGTATAAAATATCAGGAAAAGGAGTTTGATATTATGAAAAACAAAACACAAAAAAT
>JAZREK010000028.1:0-14384 GCA_045660765.1 Clostridia bacterium | reverse complement strand
TGGCAGATTGCAAAGGAATTAAATCTTGATGTTGTTCCCGTTTATGTAAGAGAGCTTTCAAAAGAAGAAGCGGTAATAAATTTTGTTGATTGTAATCTCAACCGAGAAAAAATCTTACCGAGTGAAAAAGCACGTGCTTACAAAATGAAACACGATGCAATTAAAAAGCAAGGTGCAAGAACTGATTTAACTTCGTCACAAGTTGGGACGAAGTTCCGCAGTGATGAAAAGCTTGCAGAAACAATGCCCGATTCCCGAATGCAGATTCAGAGATATATCCGTCTTAATAATTTACAACCTGCACTTCTTGATTTGGTGGACGAAAAAAGAATTTCTTTTATCCCTGCAGTTGAACTTTCATATTTAACAGAAGAGGAACAGTGCAACTTAATTGAAACTATTGACAGTGAAGATTGTAATCCATCACTCTCACAGGCACAGCGTATGCACAAGTTAAGTGATGAAAAGAAACTCACCATGGATGCCATCTTTGAAATAATGCAGGAGCAAAAAGCTAATCAAAAGGAGTATGTAAAAATCCCTGTTGAAACTTTTAAGAAGTATTTCAAGAAAGATATGCCGCCAAAAAAGATGGAAGAGATAACGGAAAAAGCTCTTGCACGTTATGCAATGGTGCTTCAGAAGCAACGACAGTGGGAACGGTAAAAACCGTGGCATAAGTCTTAACAAGCACTGAATTTGAGTCCACACATTTGCTTGCTACGACTTTTTTGCCGCAGCAAAGTCTTAGCAAGCATTGAATTCGTACGGATACAAATTCCGCTTGTTAAGGGTTTAACCCCTAACACCCCGACAGAAAAAAATAAAAAACTAAAAACAAGGAGATGATATTATAAGAATTATAAAAGTAATAAAAAATGAGATAGAGAAATTAAAAGAGTTTTTGAAGTTTATTCTGACAGACACTCACGGAGAATGTGTTTTAAATATTAAAGGTTATGAAGTTATTGCAACATTCACCGAAAAGCCCAACATAGAAATCTATTCACAAATGAAAGAAATTTTATTAGGCAGTTCGCACATTCGACAAAGTGACGCCCCTGATATTAAACTAAAAGAAAATATCAAGGAGGCGGTTTAATGTCAAAACGAGTGTGCTGTCTGTACCGAGTTTCAACGGGTAAGCAGGTTGATTATGACAGCAACAACGAAGCAGATATCCCGATGCAAAGAAAGGCTTGCCACAAATTTGCAAGTGAAATGGGTTGGGAGATTATTTATGAGGAACAGGAGGACGGTGTTTCGGGTCACAAGATAAGAGCTGAGAACCGTGACAAAATTCAAATCATAAAGGACCTTGCAAGAAAGAAAAAGTTTGATATTCTGCTTGTATTTATGTTTGACCGTATCGGCAGAATCGCAGACGAAACACCTTTTGTTGTTGAGTGGTTTGTTAAAAACGGGATTGAGGTTTGGAGTACACAAGAGGGCGAACAAAGATTTGATAATCACATTGATAAGCTCTTAAACTATATCCGTTTCTGGCAGGCTGACGGCGAAAGTGAGAAAACATCAGTACGAACAAAAACAAGCCTTGGTCAGTTGGTTGAGGCAGGTCACTTCAAGGGCGGCGTTGCCGCCTTTGGATATGACCTTGTAAAAAGCGGAAGATTCAATAAACGAAAACACGAGCTTTATGATTTGAAAATTAATCCCGATGAGGCTATTGTTGTTAAGATTATCTTTGATAAGTACACACAAGAGGGTTATGGTGCTCACAGAATTACAACTTGGCTGAACAACAACGGTTACAGAGCGAGAACCGGTAAAATGTGGCACGAAGCAACAATAAGAGGTATTCTCTGTAACCTCACCTACACAGGTGTTCTACGCAGTGGTGAAGCTCGTTCAGAGGTTATACCCGAGCTTCAAATTATTTCACTCGAACAGTTTGAAAGAGCAAGAATGATTATGAAAGAGCGTTCAGACAGGAAGAAAGAAAACCCTACAGTACCGCTTAACACAAAAGGCAAATCCCTTATCTCCGGCAAGGTTTACTGTGGACATTGTGGTTCAAGGCTGAATCTTACAACAAGTGGAAGATACCGCAAAAGAAAAGACGGCTCTGTTGATACTACCAAGCGTATCAGGTATGCCTGTTACGGCAAAAGCAGAAAGCAGACGGAGTGCAACGGTCAATCAGGTTATACACTTCACATTCTTGATGATTTAATTGATGAGATTGTTCGTGACATTTTCAAGAAGATGAAAGGTGTATCGAAAAATGATGTTGTTATGTCACGATATGCTAACGAACTTGATGTAAGAAAAGCAAGGTGCTCTATGTTGAAGGCAGCTTACGACAAAGAGCTTGACAATCTCAGTATTCTGAAATCCGAAGTTATTAAGGCCATCAAGGGTGAAAGTTCTTTTTCGGCTGATACTCTTTCGGAACTGATTGGAGAATCGGAGAAAGAGTGCAGCAGGCTTTTAGATTTAGTTACCGATGCTGAAAAGGATGTTGCCGACGGCGAGAGTGTACTCAAGAACTTATCTGACAGCTTTGATGAACTGATTTCTTGGGCAGAGCTTTATGACGAAGCGAGCTTTGAAAAAAAGAAAATGATAGTGAACTGTCTGATAAAACGGGTTGAAGTCAGTAGAGGGTATAAACTGAAAGTTGAGTTTAACATTGACTTTGAGCAGTTTATGGCGGGTATTGATAAGGTGGCATAATATAAAAATTTCCGAGTAGAGATTTTGTTCTCTACTCGGATTTTATAAAATTAGACAATATAGGATTTAAGGAATGGGAGAAGGTATAAACCAGTTTGGTGTTTCAGGGAAAAACGAATCCAAGGAAGTTATAAATGTGCTTTCTAAATCAGAAATTACAGTGAAAACATTGTTTAAACAATCATCTGCTTCCTGTTGATTAGTAGGTGTTAACATTGCTCCGCCCAAACCATGAAAGAAACCTAAACCTTGATAAGTTATATGCACATTTAAATCATAATGTGATGGACCGCTATCAACATCTATATAGATTATATTTCCTTTCTCGGTTCGCTTTTCTAAAGCGTAAGAACCATACCCTGTAAATTCATAACTGTAACCAAATTGTTTTGCCAATTTCTTCAGAGGCTTTGCAATTGAATAATTTGACTCAAAACGGTTCTGATATTCCTGACTCGGTATTCTTTCAGATAGAAAACCTCGGCATTGTTCTAATACGGGAGTGGCAATCTCACTGTATTTTTCAAATTCTTTCTTTTCGTCTTCTGTTAAATAAACATTTACAGAAGAGCTGCTTTTAATTTTGGACAGTAATTTCTGCAAGGATTCATAATAAGGCGTTGCATCCATAATTTTACCATCATGCAGAATGTCAACAGATAAACTCAAATAATTATCTGCCAAAGAGTCTCTGTGAAGTCTGATGCCTGAACCATAAGGCTGATCCTCTATCTGCTCAGTCTCATCAAAATCATAACCCTCTTCACACAAATACTCTGAATCTCTGTAATCTCTACCGAAAGAAGTTCTTTTTCCAAAAAAATTGATATCAAAATAATATAAATCGCATTCAGAAAGTCCGTATGTTCTGTGAATTTTCTTCATAAGCGGTAATATTGTTTCCGACGAAAACGAATTGTTTTTATCAATATTACTTATCCACAGCTTGTCAAAACGCCCGTATCTACTTCCTTTATAAAGACGAATTTCTCCAAGAGACGGGCAATCCTTGAGGATTTTTGAACAACTGCTCTTTTTCTGTATATATTCAGGTGTTATATTTACGATAGGAAGATCTTCAAAGTAATACATAAAGGTATCACTTTTAAGATTATTCTCAACAAAAAAACGATTAACTATTTCCGGCAATTCCGAAAATGGTACTTTTGTCCCTATTGAGAAAAAATAGTTTTTGATTACTCGCATAAAAAACACCTGCCTCTTCATTTGAATTGTATATTACAAAACTGTACCATAATTAGCATAACATATGCAAAAGGCAAAATCAATAAGTACATTAAAACTTTCAACATATACAAGCACCCCATATAAAATAAAAAACACCCACTTAAAAGCGGGCAAAAAAATAATTACTCAGTATGCTGTGGTGGAGACGGAGAGGATCGAACTCTTGACCTCTTGAATGCCATTCAAGCGCTCTCCCAGCTGAGCTACGCCCCCATATAAGGGCACACTGAGTAATTTATTTATTAGGTTTTTTGTAGGGTGCGTTTCTGAGTGCTTTGGGCTCCCAGCTGAGCTACGCCCCCGTATTTGAAGTAATAAGTAACAGTGAATAGTGAAGAAGTGTTTTTCACTATTGTTAGGTTTTGCTGAACAGTTTGATTATAGCAAAAGTCAGTTTCTATGTCAAGAGAAACTGATACAGCTGTAAATTATTTTCAATCCGTAACCTTATGCGACATTTTTTCAACAATGTCACACTTTTATTTCCATAAAAATGTCAATTTTCGTTGACGGAATTATTAAATTATGTTAAAATTACTTGAACTATTATATTCAGGAGGGTGTTTCCTATGGCAAAGAAAACCGTTGCTCTTACAGGTTCTTCGGGAACTATGGGTTTCCAGGGATTTTTAGAGCTCTATAAGAAAAAGGATCAGTACAATATCGTATTGCTCAACCGTGACAGCGAGAAAAACCGCAAGAAGTTTGAGCCCTACATGAACGATCCGTCAGTCAAGCTCGTCTGGGGTGACCTCACAAAGTATGAGGACGTTCTTGAGATGGTTAACGGCGCAGACTACGTTCTTCACGTTGGCGGTATGGTTTCTCCCGCTGCTGACTACTATCCTGTTAAGACACAGAAGACAAACGTTACTGCTGCTCAGAACATCGTTAAGGCTATCAAGGCACAGCCCGATCCCGACGCAGTTCACGTTGTTTACATCGGTACTGTTGCTGAGACAGGTGACCGTAATGCTCCTATCCATTGGGCAAGAACAGGCGACCCGCTTAAGGTAAGCGTTTACGACCACTATGCTATCAGTAAGATCAAGGCTGAGGCTGTTTTTGCTGAGTCAGGTCTTAAGCACTGGGTTTCTCTTCGTCAGTCAGGTATCCTCTACCCTGCTATCCTCAAGAATCTTGAGCCCATCATGTACCACGTGCCGATCAACGGCGTTCTCGAGTGGGCAACAGTTGAGGACTCAGGCCGTCTTCTTGCTAACGTCTGCGGTGATGATATCCCCGAAGAGTTCTGGAGACGATTCTATAACATCGGTTCAGGTGAAGAGTACAGAATCACAAACTACGAGTTTGAGGAGCTTCTTCTCGGCACACTCGGTCTTGGTTCTCCCAAAAAGCTCTTTGACCCGCACTGGTTCACAACACGTAACTTCCACGGTCAGTGGTACTACGACGGCGATGAGCTTGAGAAGTACTGCCACTTCCGTGCTAACATTCCCGTTAAGCAGTATTTCAAGAGCATGATGAACAAGGTTGAGGGTTACTATAAGCTCGCATTCCTTGCTAAGCCGTTTGCTCCCATTCTCAAGAAGCTCTGGATGAAGAAAATCGCTGAGACTCCTGAGTACGGTACAATCTGGTGGGTTGAGAACAATGTTGACGTAAGAATCAAGGCTTACTACGGCAGCATGGAAGAGTACAACAAGATCCCGAGAACATGGGATAAGTTTGACATCATCATCCCGTCAAAGAAGAAGACTGCAAGCGACGTTCTCATCCTTGACCACGGTTATGACGAGACAAAGCCGTTCGATTCACTCACACTCGAAGACCTTCAGAAGGCTGCTGAGTTCCGCGGCGGTAAGTGCCTCGCAACTGAAATTGTTGATATGTATACTCCCGTTAAGTGGGTAAGTGCAAGAGGCAACGAGTTCGAGATGTCTCCGAACCTTGTACTCCGCGGCGGTCACTGGTGTCCGGAAGAGCTTCCGTGGCCCTGGGACTATGACACAGAAGCAAGAATCAATCCGTTCTTCGCTCAGGTTTGGGACCGTAAGGGTGAAAACAACGTTTACGGACCTGAAATCTTCGATAACTTTAAGGAGAAGGTTACACAGTAATGAAAGTATTTATGATTGGCGGCACAGGCCTCCTCGGCTGCGAAGCTGCAAGAATTTTTATTGAAAGAGGTCACGAGGTTAAGAGCGTTGCTCTTCCTCCCCTCCCCGAAGGAGCTCCGATTCCTCCCGAGATGGAAATCGAGTTCTGCAACATTTATGAAAAGTCAGATGATGAAATCAAGGCAATGCTCGAAGGCTACGATTCATTCATCTTCGCTGCAGGTATCGACGAACGCGTTGAGTTCCCTGCTCCCGTTTACGATGCTTACTACAAGTACAACATCGCTCCGCTTAAGAGAATTCTTCCCCTTTGTAAGGAAGTTGGTATGAAGAACGCAGTTATCCTCGGCTCATACTTCTCATTCCTTGCTAAAAACTATCCTGAGCTCAAGGCTACTGAGAAGCATCCGTACATCAGAAGCCGTATCGATCAGGAAGAGGTTGCTTTCTCTTATGCAGACGAGAATTTTGACGTTGCTGTTCTTGAGCTTCCGTACATCTTCGGTACACAGCCGGGCAGAAAGCCTGTTTGGGTTATCCTCATTGAGCAGATCAAGATGATGGATAAGCTTCCGTTCACAATGTATCCGGGCGGCGGTACAGCAATGCTTACAGTTCGTCAGGTTGGTGAGGTTATCGTCGGCGCGGCTGAAAAGTCAAAGGGCGCAAAGGCATGGCCGATCAGCATGTATAATATGAACTGGAAGGAATTCCTCAAGATCGTTTACGAAGCAAGAGGAATGGGCGCAAACCGTAAGATCATCAGCGTTGCTCCGTGGATGATGCGTATGGGTCTCGGCAAGGTCAAGAAGGAGTATGCTGAAAAGGGCATCGAAAGCGGTATTGACGTTGACGGACTTGCAGATATTATGGATATCAACCTCTTTATGGACACAAAGTACAGTAAGGAGCTTGGTGCTACTGAGGACGATATCAGAGCTGCAATCTTCGATTCAATCAAGGTCAGCCAGGCTGTTTACGACGGCAAGGTTGAGCTCCTTGGCATGAAGGGCGAATAAGTTAATACATAAAAAAATCTGTCTCACTGATGTGGGACAGATTTTTTAATTATGTCTCTGCATTGCAGTGTTTCGGCGGGAGCAAGCCCCCGCCCTACCGCTAATGATGTGTTTGCGTTGCAACATTAAGGAGCAACGCCGCTTTTTATATTATCCTCCCGTCACGGCTTGCGCCGCGCCACCCTCCTTTAGGCAAGGAGGGCAAAGCACGAATTGCGGTTAAGTGTGTAGGGCGTGGCGTTTACGACACGCCAACCATTACTGCCACTCTGATTCTCCCCAGACATATTTTCCGTCTCTTACGTGTACGTTTTGCCAAGCACTGATACTGGGGGAATGGTAATAGAACGAATATTCATCATAAGACATATAGAACTTATTGACGTATTTAAATTTGCAGCTGTGACGCTTGATTATATCCAAAAGGGCATCTGCGCTGTCGCCTTCTGCACTCGTTTCTATATAATCATCTATTTCGTTCGCCGCCGCTTTACTGTTTTCCCAGATATCATAATCGCTAAACAACAATTCCAAAAACATAAACGGTACTGTCGGAATTGCTTCGTGTTGCTCATCAAATGAATTATATATCGCTATGTTTCCGTCATCATAGGCATCAATACAAAGCATCGGTACGCACAAAACGGGCTCGCCTATAACGGCGTAATAATGCACACCTAAAGGATGCAGTCCTGCTCCCGATTCCACATCAGAGCTCTGCTTAAAAGTCAGATAATCAAAATGCTCAAACACCTTTTCGGCATCCTCGGGGCGAATCGTTTTCATCTTCTTGAGCAAATCAACCGTATCGCTAACAACTGCTGAATATTTCTCATACTGCTCCCTATCCTTTTCTTTGACATAGGCGCAAATCCCGAAAACAGATACCGCTGATATACAAATCAGCATACACGAAACGGCCGCAAAAATCCTTTTGAATTGCTGTCCGCTCGCAAAAGGACGCGATACCGTGATGAAAGTACCGATGAACAATGCGGTTGCAATAATGAAGAAAACACCTGTCAGCAGATACGCTATAATGTATTCTTCCGTCAGAATTACATCGGTCGCATATTCTTCCCAGACGATATGCATTATAGCATCGCTGAGCTTACCCTTGAGCGTTGCAACGGAAACGACATTGAAAACCACTACGCTGTAATAATCCGCCGCTGTCAGTATTGCGGCAAAAGCCGCAGGGGCTTTGCGGTTTGTCCTCAACGAAAGCGCAATACCGCAGGTGATGAATATAACCAAATAGAAAAAATCCGCAAAGAAAGGGAACAAAGCATCTGTGAACGGCTCTGCCCGAAACGGTGATGCCAAAACCATCGAAATTGCTGTGTCAATGATTTTCACGGTTGTAATGAAACAGTACAAGATAATCAGAATTTTTTGAGCTTTTGAAACATCGTGCAGCTTTGAAAAAGTAAAGCCAACCTTATCAGGCTTGCCCATATCCTCGAGGGCTTTTTTGTTTGCTGTCACCTCATCATAGCCGATTTCGACATAGAAGTCGGCGGAGTCCTGCAGGTGGCTTTCGAGCTCGGCGCAGATCGTTGCATGGAGCTTTTTGTTTTTTATGTTTTGTTTTACGATATTTAAGTAATTGTCGAAGTTGTAGTTCATTGTTTCACCTCTTGTTCTCTTTTTTATAAATCCTCCCGTCACGGCTTGCGCCGCGCCACCCTCCTTTAGGCAAGGAGGGCAAAGCACGATTTTCAGTTTATCGCGTAGGGCGTGGCGTTTACGACACGCCGAAGGTTTCTGCAAAATCACGGTTCATCGGCAAGCGCCGAACCCTACGAGAATAGTCGAAATTTGTTCAACAAATCGGATTTTGTTGAAATCTTTTGATTTTTAAATCAAACCGAATACAGAATGCCTTCTCTGAAAGGGAAGGTGCCCGACAGGGCGGATGGGTGGAGCGTCAGCGACCAAAAAGTTCTTTGATTTATCTTGTTTTCCTCGTTGCTTTGCAACGAAACCCCTCAGTCACGACTTCGTCGTGCCAGCTCCCCTTTCAGGGGAGCTTTCTTAGTCGAACATTATTTATTTTTCTCCCCGACAAATTAAAATTTTCGTCTGTCATCCTGAGCAAAGCGAAGGATCTTAAAACAAAATAAAGATTCTTCACTACGTTCAGAATGACACATTCAAAGATATCGACAAATTAAAATTTGTTTTAACCCCAAATCAAGGGAAATCGTCGTAAGCGGTTTTTGTGATTTTACCTGAATTGACGGTAACATAAAACGTGAAATTATCAAAAACACTCTCTCCGACATTAAAGTTGGTTGAGCATCTGACCTCATCATCCTCGGCATCGTACATATAAAAGAATTCGAGATTTTCTGATTTAACCACGTCAAGAAATTTTGTAATTTCATCGCCTTTATCCAGCTTCATCAACGGATTGTTATCCCAGGTATAGTCTGTATCTTGATTCTGCCATTCCGACAGATTATAATACACAACAACATCTATTTTAACCGAGCCGTCTTCCCGAACACAGATACAAAAATGAGGAAATCCTTCCGATTTTTCACCGATAACTGCAGAAAGATGCTGTGTGCAACGCGGGTCGTCTATGTGCTCGTATTCCTTGAACTCAAGATAATCAAAATGCGCCAGCACTGCATCGACACCGTCCGCGGTTATCTTCTCATTTTCAAGGCAGTAGTCGCAGAAATCCTCAACGACACTATTCCATTTCTCTTTTTCATCAATATCAGCTTGGCGCAGATATATATCCGTTGCTTGCGCACCCGCAAAAACAATGCACAGCAAGGGAATCGCAACAATACCGAAAGTCCGCTTAAAGTTGACTGAAGAGATATTCGGAGTGCGGATGTAGGTTGAAATTTTACGGTATGTAAAAATCAACAAGCCGATAACTGCAACCGTAAGAAGTAAAGAAACAATCGAAATAATTATATTCTGATTTTTTACCCCATACGCTATTTCCTGCATTGTTCTGTAATCCGCCCATTGTCCCGTCAATCGGGCAACGGTTTCGCTCCAATAGGAAATCAGAACTTTAAAATTTATCACAGCGGAAATAACCGCCATACGTGCAGGCAGTATTCTTTTGTGGTATACAGACATAATATATCCTGCAAGAACGGGCATCAACATAAAGAAGAAAGCTTGACTGTATGAGATGCTTACAATAGGGCTTAGCAACGCCATTCCGATTACGGGAATCATCAGCGCGGTGTAAATGACCTGAGCCAATACCTGTCCCGCAGACAGCTTATGGAGCTTGGCAAGATCTTCGGCAACATAATGCGGAGGGCCCATATCCTCGAGAGCTTTGAATTTTGCAGTCACCTCGTCGTAGCCGATTTCGACATAGAAGTCGGCGGAGTCCTGCAGGTGGCTTTCGAGCTCGGCGCAGATCGGTGCGCGGAGCTTTTTGTTTTTTATATTTTGTTTAACGATATTTAAGTAATCGTCGAAGTTGTAGTTCATTTCATTCTCCCTCCTACGTCAAACATCAGACAGTAAGAGGCCGTGTTCCGAGGCACATAACCTTTTCGACAGAGTTTGAGTACACCTTCCACTCTTCAGTTTTCTCCTGTAAGAGTTTTTTGCCCTTTTTAGTTATGCGGTAATACTTGCGCTTTCTGCCGTCTACCTCCTGCCAGTAGCTTTCCACCTGATGCTCCTTTTCCATAGCGTGCAGAATCGGATAGAGTGTGCCCTCATTGAGGTTGAAAACGTCATCCGATGCAAGGCGGATCTGCTTGACGATCTCGTAGCCGTACATATCGCCCGAATTGATTGCGGACAGGACAAGTAATGATGTGCTGCCCTTTAAAAGTTCTTTGCTGATTTTCATAAGATTGCCTCCTATATGTTTTATATCTATGCATTGGTTATCTAGGTATATATTAGCAAGTAAAAGTTAGTTTGTCAAGAGAATTTTTTCCTGATTCCGGCGGGAGCAAGCCCCGCCCTACCTCGCGATTTTAGGTTTGTTTGACAAATTAAATTTTGTAAAATATTTACTTTTTCTATTGCGCGGGAGGTTGGCAAATAGTATAATTTAGGGAGTAATTCTACATATTACAGGGGTGATTTACTTGACAGATTTGCTTGTTAAGATTTTTATTAAGGATAAGGACAATATCACAAGTCCGCAGGTGCGCGGTAAATACGGTATACTCAGCGGCTGTGTCGGCATTGCAGTGAACGCGCTTCTCTTTGCCGCAAAATTCATCGTCGGCACGGTTACAAACAGTATTGCTATTACCGCCGATGCAGTCAACAACCTTTCCGATGCCGGCTCGTGCGCCGTTACGGTTTTCGGCTTTCATATGTCGGGCAAGCCTGCTGACGAGGAGCATCCCTTCGGTCACGGCAGAATCGAATACATAACCGCTATGGTAGTTTCCTTTATCGTCCTTTTTATGGGCTTCGAGCTCGGCTCACAGTCGATTGATAAAATCCGCAACCCCGAGGACGTTACCTTCAATCTTGTCGGTGCAATCATCATCGGTATGTCGATTTTCGGCAAGCTATGGCTCGCGCTTTTCAACCGTAAGCTCGGCAAGAAAATCAACTCCCCCGCTATGTCCGCAGTTGTTGCCGACAGCCTGAGCGACATCGCGGCGACAAGCGTTACGCTTATTGCGCTTGTTCTTTCCAACTTTTTCCCGTCACTTCATATCGACGGCTGGCTCGGTATTATCGTTGCGTGCTTTGTTCTGAAGGCAGGCTACGGCATTTTCAAGGAGACCCTCGGCGCTCTCATCGGCGAGCCTCCAACGAAGGAAACTGTTCAGGAGCTTGAAAACCGAATTATGTCGTACGAGCACGTTACAGGTATCCACGACCTCATACTGCATAACTACGGTCCTGACCGTTTCTTCGGTAGCGTTCACGTTGAAATGCCCTCGGATATCGACGTGCTGATTGCGCACGATATAATAGACAACATTGAGCGCGATATTCACAAAGCAATGGGTATTCAGCTCGTTATTCACTACGATCCGCTTGAGGTCAATAACGAAAGAGTGAACGAGCTTCGAACAATCGCGGTTAACGCTGTAAAGAGAATCAATGACAGCCTTTCAATTCACGATTTTCGCGTTGTTGACGGTGCAAGTCATACCAATCTTATTTTTGACGTTGTTGTTCCGCACAAGTTCCCGATGAGCAACGATGATCTTATGGCTGAAATTTCCTCTGAAATCAGTAAAAATAACCCAAACTTCTTCACTGTGATAAATGTTGAGCACTCTTTTGTGTAAACTCAACAAATAAAACCGTTTTTTTTGATTTATATTTTCGCGTAAAAAGACGGGTTTTGACTTTAAAAAATCTGTCAAATATAGTACAATATCGTTGTATGGTTCAAAATGAACAAACAGGATTTTATTAATATCTGCAAAGGTGGAACGGAAATGAAAAACAAGGCAAATTACAACACTATTCCCGTCGGTCAGCTCGGTATTATTGCATTACCCGGTTGCGAAGAGCTTGCATCCAAGATTGACCATTATCTCAAAAAATGGCGCTACGAAAGAAACAGCGAGCACAAGAGCACACTCGCATTTGCAGGATATGAAAAGGACACTTACATCGTTGACATCACATTCCCCCGCTTCGGTACAGGTGAATGTAAGGCTGCTCTCAAGCAGACCGTCAGAGGCTACGATATCTTCATCCTCTGCGATTGCTTCAACTACGGTGTAACATATAAGATGTACGGTATGGACGTTCCGATGTCTCCCGACGATCATTTTGCTAACATCAAGCGTGCTATCAGTGCAATTGAAGGCAAGGCAAAGAGAATCTCCGTTATTATGCCGATGCTTTATGAGGGCAGACAGCACAAGCGTTCAAGCCGTGAGTCTCTTGACTGCGCTATGATGCTTCAGGAGCTTCATTCAATGGGCGTTGAGAACCTTATCACATTCGACGCTCATGACCCGAGAGTTATGAACGCTATTCCCCTTTGCGGCTTTGAAAGCGTTTCACCCGCTTATCAGATGATTAAGGCAATGGTCCGCAACATCGACGACCTTTCAATTGATAAGAACAATCTTATGGTTATCTCTCCCGACGAAGGCGGTATGGGACGTTGTATCTACTATTCAACAGTTCTCGGCGTTGACCTCGGTATGTTCTATAAGCGCCGCGACTTCTCAAGAATCGTTGACGGCCGTAATCCGATCATTGCTCACGAATTCCTCGGCGACAACGTTGCAGGCAAGGACGTTATCATCGTTGATGATATGATTTCTTCCGGCGAATCAATGATCGAGGTTGCTACAAAGCTCAAGGAGCTCAATGCAAACAGAATTTATGTATTCTCCGCTTTCGGTCTCTTCTGCAACGGTCTTGACAGCTTTGACAAGGCTTTTGAAGAAGGTGTTATTTACAGAGTTTTCACAACAAACCTTATCTACCGTACACCTGAGCTTCAGAAGAGAGACTGGTACGTTGAGGTTGACCTTTCAAAGTACATCTCCTATATGGTTGACACTCTTAACCACGACACATCTATCGGTGAGCTTCTCGATCCCGCTGACAAGATCAACAAGCTCCTTACAGAAAAGGGTCTCAAATAAGAATTATTTATACAAAAAGGCGCTGTATCATCGCAGATACGGCGCCTTAAATTTTTTCCTTTTCTATGTTTTTAACAAATTATATCAACGCGAAAGTTTGTTAAAAAGTTATCATTTTGTTAATTGTTTACAATAATCGATGAATATTCGATTTAATTATATGAAGATTATTAACATAGTACAATTCAACCATTGGTAATATTGCACATATTTTATATTTCGTCTTTGTGCATAGTGCTTGACAAGTATTCATCCTTCTGCTATAATACAGACACAAGGTAAGACAAGGCCTTAAAAATAAAGAAAGAAGGAATGAATTCTATGTCAATTAACAAAATGTACTACGAAGCAACAGAGGCACTCATCGGCGAAATCGAGAAAGAAAAAACATTCTTTTCATTCCGCACCATCGTCAAGCTTTTGACTGCAAATTCACTTGTAAGAAAGTTCTGATGATGAGTCACCCTAGGGTGGCCTCAAAACTAAAAAACGGGGTTAGGCAAATCGCCGCCACCCCATAAGTAAATATTTGTTTCTCGATGAAAATCCCCTGTGTTTTTGCCAAAAGCCTCGCAAGGCGACAGCCTTGCTGCGTTTTATGGCTTCAACACAAGAAATTTTCTTATCTTACGAAACTGCGAAGCACTTTAAAAGTAAAATTTTGAGTGCAAGAAAAGGCAAACCCTCCCGATAAAGCCGACGCTTATCGGGAGGGTTTAACGATTTATTGTGCCAAAAGTTTACTTTTTAAAGAAATA
>JAZREK010000027.1:0-25553 GCA_045660765.1 Clostridia bacterium | reverse complement strand
TCGGTGATTCTTTCTTCAGAAACGTCGCCCTTCTGAATTTCCTGACCAAGACGTGTACGAACTTCGTTATATTCCTGAATAAGACGAAGCGCCTCTTCGCTGTTTTCCTGTGCAAGCTCTGCCGCCTTTAATTCCTTGTATTCGTTGCTTTCGATGATCGCTTCACCGAGTTCGCGTGCTTTTTCAAAAATTTCTGCCATTTTTATATACCTCTCTTTTTGTTTTTTAAATTTGTTCTCCGAAAAGCACCCAAGTTTGTGCTTTTGTTATTTTAACATCGGCGAATTTGCCTATAAGTGACTTGTCGCCTTTGAAGTTAACGATTTTATTTGCGTAATTTCTTGCTGTCAGCATATCTTCATCCGTCTTGCTGACACTTTCAACAAGTACGCGCTCAATTTTTCCCTCATGACGAAGATTCAGCTCGTAACTGATGCTGTTCTGCACTTCGAGTAGCTTCTTGAAACGCGCGTCGATTTCTTCTTCGCTCGAAACATTTTCCATAAGCGACGCTTTCGTGCCGACGCGGCTTGAATAAATGAACGAGAAGATTGAATCATACTTCGCCTCACGAAGTATTGAGAGCGTGTCCTCAAAATCCTCCGCCGTTTCGGTGGGGAAGCCGACGATAATGTCGGTAGTAAGCGCGATGTCGGGCATAAGAGTGCGCGCTTTTTTCACAATTGCAAGATACTTTTCGCGGTCGTAGTGACGATTCATATCCGAAAGCACCTTGCTACTTCCCGACTGCAGGGGAAGGTGAAGCTGATTACAGATTTTTTCTTCCCTTGCCATAGTTTCAAGGAGCTTGTCCGAAATATCCTTCGGATGCGATGACATAAAGCGGATTCGCTCAATCCCGTCAATTTTGCACACCTTGGAGAGAAGCTCTGCAAACGCATCTTCTTTTCCGAAATCCTTGCCGTACGAATTTACATTCTGGCCAAGGAGCATTACTTCCTTTACGCCGTCTTTCGCAAGTGCGGAAATCTCCGCGATAATATCTTCTTCCTTTCGGCTTCTCTCGCGCCCTCTTACATAAGGCACGATACAGTACGAACAGAAGTTGTTGCATCCGTACATAACCGATACAAACGCCTTCGCTCCGCCGTCGTAATTTACGGGAAGTCCTTCTGCAATTACGCCCTCGCCCGAAATGTTTATCAATCTTTCACGATGTTCAAGCACATCGGCTAAAAATTCGGGGAAGCGCCAAAGCACGTGCGTGCCGAAAACAAGGTCAACGTGCTTATACTTTGACTTAAGACGTTTTGCGACGTGCTCCTGCTGTGCCATACATCCGCAAACGCCGATTATAAGCGACGGCTTCTGCGCCTTTAAGTGCTTTAATGCACCGAGGTTACCAAAAACCTTCGCATGCGCGTTTTCGCGTATTGCGCAGGTGTTGAAGATGATTACATCCGCCTGACCACGCTTCTGGGTAAGAGTGTAACCCATTTCCATAAGCATACCTTCGATTCGCTGTGAATCGTTGACGTTCTGCTGACAACCAAACGTTTCAACCATTGCGAATTTCGGGGATGTGAAATTTGATTTTATTAAGTTTATGATACCCCGTTGTTTTTCGATTTCTTCAGGGGAGATATATACGGTTTTTTCTGCCAACTGACATCTTCCAATCTTGCATAAAAAAAGTTAAGTGTACCCAAAGCGACGTTCACATAGGGATTATTTGTCCAAAAATAGTGATTTTGGCGTATAACTGCGTTAAAAAATGCTTGTAATCCATCAAGGATAACTTCACATTTTTGCCTTGTTCTACATCCAAACTTACTATTTTTTGGATGCTTCGCAGTTTTAGAATAGAGATTTTTCGGTTAAGACAAGGAATAAAAATGGTGGAATACTTTCGTATTTCGCCATTTTTTTGCGTAGTATTAACGGAAAAGATCAGTCTAAAACCAATTCATCCCTATGTGAACGTCGCTTTACAAAGGTACACTTAATTATATAATATTTATATATAAAAGTCAATAAATTAAAGGCGCTCAATAGCATCTTTTATGATGCCAAAATTAACCTTTATGCTGTTATGACTCCAAACTTCGTTCGGGCCGTGAATATTTGCCTTTTCGCCCGGCAAAACAACACCGAATGCAACACAATTCGGGAACGATTTTGCATATGTTCCGCCACCGATTGCAATAGGGGTTGAATCGTTTCCTGTATGCTCCTCGTAAATCTTGGTAAGAGTTGTTACAAGGTGGCTGTCACGCGGTACGTAAAGAGGTTTTTCGTGGATGCCGAATTCAACCTGAAGTCCCTTTTCCTCTGCCACTTTTTTGATATTTTCCATGATTTTTTCGCCGTCTGCGGTCAGGGGGTAGCGGATATCGTATGAAAGCGAGCAATTTTTGGCATCTGCAACCATAATTGCAGGGTTGATTGTGAGCTTTGTCATATCGTCCGCAATATCAATGCCGAGCGATGATGCACTTGCAAGTGAAATAATCTTTGCAAAGGTGCTTTCAGGGTACTTTTCGCAAACTTGGGGAGCAAGCTTCAAAATCGCATTTTCGCCCTTGTGTGGAGTGCTTCCGTGGGCGCTTTTACCCTTGGCAGAAATTTCTTTTCCGTCAATCACTGCACATGCATCTTCGGGCACGATATTTACAATTTTTCCGCCCTCAAACTTAAAGTCGGGAGCGATAGCAGTCTCTTCGCCGAAAATTCGCATACGAAGAATGCCTTTTTCGCCGAAAACTACGGGGTAATCCGCATCGGGAGAGAATGAAATCGAGGGAATTTCCTCGGTTTCTTTATAGCGTTTTATACAGCGGTTTCCGCCCGATTCTTCGTCTCCTCCGATGATAAGACGAACGCGTTTGTCAAGCGTTTTCCCGCTATCCAGAACGGCTTTCATCGCGTAAAGGGAAAGGAGCGCAGGACCTTTGTCATCTATAACACCGCGACCGTAAATTGCGTCGTCGGTAATGGTGCAGGAAAGAGGGTCGTAGTCCCAACCTTCACCCGTTTCAACGGTGTCTGCATGGGCGATGATTCCGACCAATTTTTCGCCTTCGCCGATTTCAATCCATCCGCAATAACCGTCAAGATTTTTGGTCTTCATACCCATTCTTTTACCGATTGATAAAAACTCCTCAATCGCGTCGTTTATGCCCTTTCCGAGAGGAGCATTTTCGGTAACTTCACCGCAATTTGCGTTGGTGCTGTCGATTGAAATTACCTTTTTCATGTCTGTTAAAAAGTTGTCGTAATTCATAGTGTATCCTTTCTTTTTGTTTGGGGTTGATTTCCCCGATAGCGGGGAAAATGTCCAAAGGACAAAAGGGGCCCGCCGCAGGAAGCGGGGGTCGTTTTTGTTACGCCTTCGGCTTACAAAAACACCCCGTCCCCCATACACGCTTTTAATATCAAAGTGTGTAAAAAACCTTCTTGCTTGGGGACAGGGCTGTTTTTTGTGCACCTTCGGATTACAAAAACACCCACCGTCCCCGCATACCGCTCGCATTAACAAAGTGTACAAAACATCCCGTCGCCTTGTTTTTCGGTCGGTGCTGCTTTGCTATATCAAGGTTGGGAGAAAGCAGTGCAGAGCGTGTAAACTGAACCCGTAGCTGTATACAGATACTCCGCGGGTGAAGTTTGCGCGGAGGAAAACGCAGAAAATCCGAAATCCGTTTGCGGATTTCTTCCGCAAATAATCAAAGAAACATTGATAAATACATTGATAAAAGCGTATCAATAATATTCTTTTGCGTTTTTCGTTCTGTACTGCTTTATCACAACCGATTATCCGCAATATGACATTTCGGGTGTTATTACCGCAAAATAATTTTCGTCCATTTCGGTAAGTACCGCACAAAGTTTCTCGCAAACTTCGTCTTTTTTCGCGAAGTGTTCGGGCGGTAATATAACATCAAAAATGATGTTTGTATGCGTCGGGCCCGGCACTATACGAAGGTCATGAACGTTGCATTTTTCCGACACCTTCATACACTCTGCCGTCAGCACTTCGTGAAGTGTGCGGATAAGCGGATTTTCAAGGTCAATCGGGTCCATATGGATGACAGCTTCGCACCCGAGTTCTTTTGAAATTTGCTGTTCTACAAGGTCAACCGCATCGTGAAGTGCGAACATCTCTCCGCGTCCGTCAACCTCCATATGAAGCGACACAAAAACCTTGCTGGGGCCGTAATCGTGCACCACAAGGTCGTGAATTCCGACTGTCGCGGGACTTTGGCGGACAATTTCTTCGACGCGCTTTACAAATTCAGCATCGGGCGTACCGCCAAGCAGGGGAGATGCCGTTTCAATAACAGCCAATACGCCTGCACGAATGATAAGAATTGATATAAGTAAACCTACGTATCCGTCGATGTAAATGTCGGTAAAATACATGAAAATCGAGGAAAGAAGTATCGCCGATGTAGAAATAACGTCGCTGATAGAGTCTTTCGCCACGGCGCACAGTGCGGAGGAATGAATTTCCTTTCCGCAGCGGTTGTTGTAGTACGCCATATACAGTTTAACCGCAATTGAAATTACTAACACAATCACAACAAATTTGTTGAAAACAAACTCGGCAGGATGCAAAATTTTGTCCCACGATGAACCGAGAAGCTCGAATCCGACAAGAATGATTGCCGCGGAAATGAAAATCCCTGCAAGGTACTCGATTCTGCCGTGACCGAACGGGTGCTCGTCGTCAGCTTTCTGCCCCGAAAGGACAAAACCGAAAAGCGAAATCACCGAAGAACCTGCATCAGTTAAGTTATTGAACGCATCTGCAGTGATTGAGATAGACGCACTGATCACGCCGACTGTAAATTTCGCCGCGAAAAGAACGAGATTAAGGAAAATCCCCATAATTCCGCATACGTATCCGTAAATACTGCGCGCTTTCTTCGCGTCAGTATCTTCTTTTATAAATTTTTTAAGTAGTAATGAAACCATAAATACACCTCAAAATTATGGGTATAAGCTATTAAAGAATTTGGTGGTAACGCCTTAGTAGAAAACAGAACCTTCGCTACCGGCAAAAACAACCGTGCCGTCCTTCCTGAGACCCAGGGTGTGTTCATATCCTGCTGAAATCGAGACGATATCTTTCCAATCTTCGACATCGTCCTGAAAGTCGGTCTCAACAACGGTGCCGTCTTTTTTAAGTCCGACAGTATGAGTTTCACATGCTGAAACGGCGATAATATCAGTCCAATCGCCGACATCGCACTGATCGTACTCGTTATTGCCTGTCGAGACAACAGTACCGTCCTTCCTGAGTCCAATGGTGTGGTAGCGGCCCACAGAAACGGCGATAATATCTTCCCAATCATCAACATCGCACTGGCCGTACTCGTTGTCGCCTGTTGCAACAACGGTGCCATTTTTTCTAAGTCCTACGGTGTGGTAATTTCCTGCTGCAACAGCAACAATGTTTGCCCAACTATAAACATTGCACTTGCCGTCGTAGTCGCTACCTGTTGCAACAACAGTACCGTCCTTCTTAAGACCAACGGCGTGGTCGCTACCCACTGCAACGGCGACAATATCAGTCCAAAACCCGACATCGCCCTGCCCTCTGTCGTTTAAACCTGCCGAAACAACAGTTCCGTCCGCTTTGATTCCGATGGTATCATGCTCGCCTGCCGAAACAACAACAATATCGCTCCAATTTTTAATCGTTTGTCGAGTGTCATCGCTCAAACCTACGGAAACAACGGAGCCGTCTTTTTTAAGTCCAACATCATGGTAGCCTCCCGCCGAAACCGCGGTTATGTTTTCCCAGTCGAGCAACTTTTCAAGTTCGCTTTTAGAAGAACTATCCTCGCCGAGAGAAGAAAAGTACCCTCTATTGTAAAGGTTTACATATATCTGGTATGCCAATGCAAGCACAGCAAGTGACAAACAAACAATAATAATCCACTGTTTTTTTCTTTTTTTCTTTTTTCTGTCTTCAATGCCCTCTTGATTAGGTGCCACGGAGGAAAGCTCAGCTCTATGTGCTTTTTCTTCAAGTTTTTCAATTTTTTTTCTGATTCGCTCTTGTTTATTCATATGTTTAATCCTTTCGGTAAAACAAATTTATTTCTCGCTCAAATCCTTAACGTCGCATTGACCATCGCTGTTTTTACCTGTTGCAACAAAAGTTCCGTCTGACTTGACGCCAACTGTATGGTAATAACCTGCGGCAATATCCACGATATCTGTCCAACCGCGAACCTCGCACTGACCGTCATCAATCAGACCTGCCGCAACAACGGTGCCGTCACTGCGCAGACCAACGGTGTGGTAGAGACCTGATCTGATTGCAACGATATCGCTCCAGTTTGCAACATCAAGCTGGTTGAAGTAATTACTGCCCGTAGCAACAACGGTACCATCTTCTTTCAGCCCAAGGGTGAAGTATCCTGCTGATGAAATGGCCTTAATATCACTGAACCAATCGACATTACACTCGTTATCATCGTTGTGACCTACAGCAACAACAGTTCCATCTGATTTAAGTCCGACTGTATGGTAATATCCTGCCGCAATAGCAACGATATCTGTCCAACCCTCGACGTCACACTGGCCATAGTCGTTTTTGCCTGCTGCAACTACGGTTCCGTCTGATTTAAGTCCTACTGTGTGTTGGCAACCTGCCGCAACTGCGACAATATCTTTCCAACCTTCTTCATCATCCCAACCTTCAACCTCTGTCCATCCATCTGATGTTAGTCCATTCACCTTGACGGTGCCGTCTTCCTTAAGTCCTACTGTATGGTTAGAACCTGCCGCAATATCGACAATACCTCTCCATTCGGCGAGACCTCCATCATTGGAAGGGTGCTCATATCCGGCGATTGAAACTGTACCATCGCTGTTAAGTCTGACTGTGTGACTTTCACCTGCGGCAATGCGGGGTTCGGTCTGAAAATCTTTGTACTTTTCAATGTCGGAGTTTGTTTCCTCTACCATAATGTCGTCTTCAGTAGAAGAACTTTTATTACTATTGAGAGCAAAAAACACTACACATATAAGCAAGATTACAGCAAGAGCCAGACAAATTCCAATAACCAGCTTCTTGTTTGAGTGTGCACTGTTTTGGGGTGTGGTTACTTCGTTGTTCAAGGGGGCCTGTTCAAAGTTTTTCTTATTGTTCATAAATCAATTCTCCTTTTATGTTACAAAGTATGCGACTATGTTCTTTAAAATCAGACAGTCTTTTCGATATAATCTTCGGTTGCGTTTTCTCTTGGTATAATCCTTGCAGGATTTCCGACAACGATAGAATGGTCGGGTACATCAAAATTAACATACGCAAGCGGAGCAATCAGAACGTCTGTACCGATAGTGACATTTCCCACTACAACGGCGTTTGTTCCAATCCATACATTGTCTTTTATCGTAGGAGAACCCATTCTTTTTCCACGACGTTCCTGACCTATCGTAACGCCTGTTGCGATGTTTACATTCTTACCGATGACCGCCTCGGGATTTATAATTACTCTGCCCGAGTGACCGATATAAAACCCCTCGCCGATTTGGGTGTAGTAGGGGATTTGGATGTTCGTCTTTCTTGAAAGTTTAAGAAGAATCACTCGGAAGAAAAGCTTTGAAATTGGGTTTTTCGCGCTTTGTGTTTTTCTGAACCAATACATATATTTAATTTCGGACGGACGAAAAATTCTGTGAGCAAGGTCTTCGCCTTTTTCGCCGTACCAACGGTATAAATCTTTTTTGAAAACAGAGTTTTTCATTAAAAACAACCTCCGTTAATTACAGTCGGTGCATTTGGTATAACCCGCTTTGCCTTCAATCTGCTCTTTGTTGTATATCCAATAGCTGTAATCTTCCCATTTTTCGCAATCATAGGTATGATATGTTTTGTACATAGAGCCTTCGTCTGCAACCACGATTCTGCAAGCATCGTCAAGCCATTCTGCCTTTTGGGAAACCGCTTTTTTCTCTTTTTCCAGGGTTTCAATGGCAGTGTTCAGTTCGTCAAGCTTGGTTTCGTATTCTTCGGCTTCTTTTTCGTATTTTTCTATCTCTTCGTCGAGGGTAGTAATTTCTTTTTTCAGACTGCTGATTTCATCGGAAAGGAGCGAAATCTCCGTTTCAAGCGCGTCTTTTTCCTCGCGGAGGGCTTCGCTTGTTTCCATTTCACCGTGATAATTCTGACGGAAGAGAGATGCGTTGTTATAAACAAGGTAAATCCCGACAACAGCGACAACGACAAGAACTGCAAGAGATATAACACCTGCCCAAAGCCACTTTATTTTTGGTCGCAGAGCGTCTGCTTCCGAACTTTGAGATATGGCGGACAGAGCCTCTTTTGTTTTCTGTATACGCTCTTCAAGTTTAGCCGTTTCTTTCATAAACTTTTCTCTTCGTTTAGGGTCGCTTTCGCTTGGAATCAAATCCTCAAGATATTTTTTGCGCATAGTGGACTCTTCGATGAGGGTATTCATTTTTTCTTTTCTTTTTTTGATTTTGTCGTTGTAACTCATTGTGTTTCATCCTTTCGTGATTTCTTTCTTGCTATGAAGTTTCTTCTTTTCTGCTAATCGTAAAACGCGAGGTCTGTTGTATCTCTGGATGGCAATAAACTGGGCATCAAAAAGCATTGCAATGATGGCCGTTATAACAAAAATCCATACTTTTCCCCATAACAAAGAGAAAAGAATGCTTACAAGCGAAATAACCTCGTTTACCCAATGGTCAAGCTCGGATTTTGTCATAACGGCGGCAATCTCTTCGAGCGTGTGTGCCTTCATCGAAAACGCCTCGGGGTTGTATGTAAGTGCCTTGTCCTTCCATTTCCCTACGAAAAGAAGTTCGTAAAGGCGTTTTTCAAACCGTTTTTCACGAAACCACCAACTGTTTGGGTTTGGTTTAAAAAGCTTTGTGACATTTCCGAGGATGATTCTGCCCCAGAAATGATAAACTATCATAAATGCGACAATTCCGGTCCATAAAACTGCACCATTTTCTGTTTGGCCACCGTAATACAGGGAAAAACAGATAACCGCGGTAATAACCGTGACGAAAATCACGATATACATAAACAGCGCAGGACCGCTTATCTTTAGTTTTTTCATTTGATCCATTCCTTTCGCACTGTGTCGGTTGGGCGAGCTTCGCTTTCCGTGAACAAAGTTAGCTGGCATAATCTACTACAAAGCAACGAAGTTCAGTGCTGTCTTCTGCTTTTTTACAGAGTTCATCTACAACGAAGTTGCAAACTTCACGGGAAAGCTTTTCGGTGTCGCTTCGAAATGAAATTTTAAAAAGATTCGTGTTTTTTACCCTGTGCAAACTTATATCATAATTTACATCGGCGTGAATTGTGTCCATTTTATGCAAAAACATTTTGTCGGACAGCACTTCTTTTAATTCCTTCTGTAATGTTTTTTTCATCAGTGTCTTTTGTGTGCCCGGCACTTCTTTTAATTCCTTCTGTAATGTTTTTTCATCAGTGTCTTTTGTGTGCCCGGCAGTATCAATACAGATAACCGCTGTTTTTTTATGCTCAAATACAATTTCTTTCTGTTTGTGTGCAGGGGTGTTTGTACCGTTGTTGGAAATCAAAAACACTGCCAGACAAACAAGCAATGTGCATAAAGAACTTATAATTGCAACTGTGCTTTTTTTCATTTGATTTCAGCTCCATTTCCTTTCGCTGTATTTATAGACTTAACAAGCATCCTTCGTATAATTCCACATTCTTGCAAAATGTCTTTTGAGGTTTCTTCCGCAATGCAACCGGAGCCGACGAGCATTTCAATCCAATATTCTGTTTCGGAACATTCCTTTAAAGAAATGTGGAGTTTACTTATGAAATCTGCTTTGCTCGAAGCGTAATTTGCTTCGTGGAGGTTTGCGCCGATTGATGTGGCGCTTCTTATGATTTGATTAACTAAAACACCTCTGCCTTTTCGGGTATCGATTTCGTAGCAGACAGATATTATTTTTAAGGCGAGTGTTTTAACCCTTGTTCTTAATTCCGAATCTTTCATAATTTTCTCCTTTTTGGTGAAGTTTTTTCTAGCGAAAAAGTGAAGTTGTTTACACAGTGAAGTTTTATGCGTACGCATAAAGTGAAGTTAAGTTTGCCACTGCACCGTGAGGTGCAACTTCACTACGCAGTAACTTCACTCGCTTTTGGCGAACTTCACTTGCCCTTGGGCAAACTTAGTTGCAAAAATCCTATGCTCTCAACATGAGAAGTGTTTGGAAATTGGTCAAAAACATGAACTTCACTTAACGTATATCCCTTTTCGGCAAGGATTTTTGCATCCCTCGCCATTGTTGCGCAGTCGCACGAAACGTAAACTATCTTTTCGGGGTTCATATCGGCAATCGCGGAAAGGAGTGTTTCGTCGCATCCTTTTCTGGGCGGGTCGAGGACAACTGTACCTGCGATTTTGCCTTCTTTAATAAGTTTTGGCGCAACTTCCTCTGCCTTGCCACAGTAAAATTCCACGTTTTCCATATCGTTAAGACGCGCATTTTCTTTCGCGTTTTCAACTGCGTCGGGAATGATTTCTATACCGATAACGCTCTTTGCTTTTTTCGCGAGAAAAAGGCTGATACTACCCGTACCGCAGTAAAGGTCATACACGGTTTCCTCGCCCTTGGGGTTAGCAAGAGTGAGCGCCTTTTCATAAAGTGGCGCGGTGGTGTAGGGGTTGACCTGATAAAAGCTCTTGTAATGCACCTTGTATTTTATGTCGCCGATACTGTCAATGATGTACGGCTCGCCAAAAACGACGATATCTTTTTCGCCGTAAATGGTGTTGGTTTCGTTTTTGTTAAGATTTATAACAAGTCCCTTCACAAACGGGAACTTTTCAATAAGTTTTTTGGGAAGCGTTTCAATGTAGGGAAGCCTCTTTGTCGCGACAAGCACCACTACCGCCTCGTCCTTACCGCAACGGACACAGATTCTGCGCAAAAGTCCGCTTCGGCTTACTTCGTCATACGCGCGGATTCCCATCTCGTTTGCCCAATCGCACACGAAAGAAACGATTTCGTTTATTCGCTCGTCCTGAAGCGCGCACTTTTCGGGCACAACAACGCGGTGGCTGTGCGGTGCGTAGAAGCCTGCCTTCATACCATCGTCTGTCTGCACTACGGGGAATTGTGCCTTGTTTCGGTAATGGTGGCAGGGGTTACTTCCCGTAACGGATGAAATTTCAGCATCCTTGAATCCGCCGATTCTGCGAAGCGCCTCAAACACCTTGTTTTTCTTATAATCAAGCTGTGCTTCGTAACTTACGCCCTGCATACTGCAACCACCGCATTTGCCGAAAATGTCGCAAACGGGGGCACAGCGAAGGGGCGACGGCTCAATTATTTCAAGTAGTTTTCCGTAACCGTAGTTTTTCTTTTCTTTAATTATCAGTATTTTTGCCTTGTCGCCCTTTACGGCATTTGGCACGAAAACGGTAAAGGAATCAATTTTGCAGATGCCTTCTCCGTCGTTTCCGAACGCGGTAAAAGTGACGATATGCTCGGTATTTTTATACATTTTTCATATTCCTTTCAGGAGTGAATAAACGGTAGGAAAGTGGCGCAAGATCGAGCGAAATTCTGCCGTCGTGCGAGATAACCTCTCCGCTTAATGTATCTTTTATTTCTGCGCCGAAATCGAGATTGATTCTGCGCCATTCGTCGCGCGAATTTATAATTACAATAACGTCGTTTCCGCTACATTTTTTGCCGAAACGGTCTTTTCCATCTTCGAGGTTTCGCTTATACGCGATAACACCGTCTTCTGCGGAAAGAAGTGTGTAAAACCCCGTGCGGAGCGCGTCTGTCATGCCACGCAGATTGGCGAAAAGTCGCATCTGGCGGAAAATCTCGCTCTCGCCATGATCCCAGTCCATACACGCGCGGTTGAACGGGTCGGCATAGCCCAGCATTTCGTTTTCGTCGCCGTAATAAACGGTCGGTGCGCCGGGGAGCGTCATCTGGAGCGCAACTGCAAGGACCATACGGCGTTTTGCAAGGAGCTTTTTATCTTCGGGGATTACAAAATCGTGTTGCGCGGTTCTTGAAAGTGTGCGGAAATCGGGCGAATCCGAAAGCACTGTCAGTGCACGCGGAACATCGTGAGAGGAGATAAGATTCATCGCGCTGTAAAGGGCTTCGGCAGGATAATTCTCCATAAGCGAATGAAGTCGCATCGAAAAAAGTCGCGCATCGCCACCTGTAAGGAAGCCTAAAACAGCCTCGCGGAAGACGTAGTTCATCACACTGTCAAGCTCGTGACCGAGGAGGAATGCCCTCTGCTCGCCATAACTCACTTTATTTGACGCGTCCTCCCACACTTCGCCCACAAGGTATGCGTCGGGGTTTTCGTCCTTTATCGCTTCGCGCAGGATTTTTATAAATTCGTCGGGAAGTTCATCCGCCACGTCAAGACGCAGTCCGCTTGCGCCACGACGAAGCCATTTGCGGATAACACTGTTTTTCCCGCTTGCGATAAATTTCGTGAAATTACCATCAAGCTCGTTAACATTGGGAAGTGTGTCAAAACCCCACCAAGACTCGTATTTTTCGGGGAATTTTATAAAATTATACCAGCTGAAATACGGCGAATCCTTGCTCTCGTACGCGCCGATACTGTCGTAATGAGCGTATTTGTTGAAATATTTGCTGTCAGCACCCGTATGGCTGAAAACACCGTCTAATATTATGCGGATGCCGAGCTTTTTTGCCTCTTTTGAAAGCTTTTCAAAATCCTTGACCGTGCCGAGTGTTTCGTCGGGAATTTCGTAATCTCCCGTATCGTAGCGGTGGTTTGAAAATGCCTTGCCAATGGGGTTCAAGTAAATAGCCGTTACGCCCAAATCCTTAAGGTAGGGGAGCTTTTCGCGGATGCCGTCAAAATTTCCACCGAAAAAGTCGTTTGACAGATATTCACCGCCAAACTGTTGGGGGGTATAGAAAGGCTCTTCGCCCCATTTGCGAGGGATTCCGTGAAAAGGTGTATCACCCACGCGGTTAAATCTGTCGGGGAAAATCTGATATATAACTGCATTTTTAACCCAATCGGGTGTCTTGTAATTTTCGCCATAAACCGTTATCTGGAAACGGCTTTCGGGGATAGCGTCATAACTTTCTCCGAGTCCGCCGAGGTGAAGCGGATTATTGCCGTAATAAACGGTTTCGTAGGGGAGAACAACACGGAAATAATAGAACAATAACTGCGGATTTTCGGGCGCGGAAAAGGTGCATTCAAACATACATCCGTTGTCCTTTTCATATGCAAAATGCATCGGGATTTCGCGGTCTTCAAGCACGCAGAAAACATCCTTGTAGCAAGGGGTGTTTTCCGCAAAAAGACGCAGTGTTATTTTTGTATTTGTGCTACACGCACCAAACGGGGTACGGTAGGTAAGATTTCCTGAATTGTGCTCGATGTACAAGTTATACCACCTCACCATATATTATAACTTAAGTTAATCTAAAAAACAATAAATTTCTTGTAAAATATATATATTTATTATATAATATAAGGGATTGCAATTCTTTGATTGCTAAAGAATTTTGCTGAAAAGCAAACCCCTTGCCGTTTTGAACGCCAAAACGGCGAAAAGCGTCGGGGGATTCCGATTTCCCCCGAACCCCTTGAAACGGCCTCGCAGGGCGAAAAAAGAAAGTTGTTGTTTCTTTTTTTTGTATGGGTTTTGTTTTTTCAGTTTCCTCGCCTTTGTGTCGCCGAAAGAATGATGAACTCATCATCATAACTTTCTAAATCGTACCCACCAGCAAAGGAAACTGATGTGGGCACGATTTACGACAGACGGCTTCGTCACTTCAAAAACCGTAGTTTGTTGTGAAAAGTTAATTCGATACAAAGCTAACCCCAAGAACTAAACTTGGGTTTTTGTAAATTTACTGACGACTACCGAGAAATTGCGAGCATCATTTTCCGCTGCGGGCGAGCAATTTCAGGCGATAGGAAAAAGAGTTTTCCTTTGAGCCGACGGTACAAAGAAAGTAAATTTTCAAAAACAAAAACCGCTTTGAAAAAATGATAAACATCTTCATTTTTTGAGCCCCGGCTAGGGCGTTTCGGGGCCCGGGGAATCGCAACCCTGGAACTTTTGGTTCTTTTGGTTACAAAAGAACATATATTTTGCATTACTGCAAAACAACGCTTTGCTAAAAGATTTACGATAAATCATTCGGAGGTTTCTATGGCTAACAGATTGCTTCTTACCATACCGACATTTTTCGGGACTGAATCAATCCTCGCGCATGAAGTGCGTTCGCTCGGTTACGAGACGACCGAGGTAACTGACGGAAAAGTTACTTTCGAGGGCGATTTAGAGGCGATTGCGCTTGCAAACGTAAATGTCCGCTCGGGTCAGCGCGTGCTTATAAAAATGGCGCAATTTCGTGCCACGACCTTCGAGGAACTTTTTGTCGGCGTAAACAAAATCGCGTGGGAAGATTTTATCCAGAAGGACTGCGCTTTTCCTGTAAAAGGAAGCAGTCTTAAAAGTCAGCTTTCAAGCGTTCCTGCCTGCACATCAATCGTGAAAAAGGCGATTGTAAAGCGACTTTCTTCAAAGTACGGCATTGAGCAGTTTGAAGAAACAGGTCCTATGATGCGCGTTCAGTTTACCCTGATGCGTGACGAGGCGACAATATACCTCGACACCACGGGAGAACCGCTTTATAAACGTGGTTATCGTGCACAGGGTGTTCTTGCACCGATGCGTGAAACACTTGCGTTTTCAATGATTGACATCACTCGTTGGCGCGGTGACAGACCGTTTCTTGACCCGTTCTGCGGTAGCGGTACGATACCGATTGAGGCGGCACTTTACGCCAGAAAAATTGCTCCCGGATTAAACCGTTCGTTCGTCAGCGAAAAATGGCGTATTATGGATAAAATGCTTTATGACGATGTGCGTGAAGAAGCGCGTGAAAACGAAAATCACGATATAGAGCCGATTATTTTTGCGAGCGATATTGATAAAGAAGCTGTGGCGCTTTCGATGGAAAACGCAAGAAGAGCAGGCGTTGACAAATACATTAAATTCTCAGAGTGCGACGCTTCCAAAGTACCGATTTTCAAGGAAAAAGGCGTTATCGTCTGCAACCCGCCTTATGGCGAAAGACTTATGGATAACACAAGTTGCGAGACGCTTTACCGCAAAATCGGAAAACATTTTTCTGCATACGAAAATGCAGGGAAATATGTCCTTACAAGCCATGAAGGGTTTGAGGATTGTTACGGAAAACCTGCCGACAAGAAACGAAAACTTTACAACGGAATGTTAAAATGTTATCTCTATCAGTATTTTAAGTAAGTTTCGCTCATATCCTCTATTGAGGTGTTTGCATGAACGAAAAAATGAAAAAGATACTGATGAGAGAGGCTTATGTGGGCGCAGTTGCACTTGCGTTGTTTATCGTTATTTTTGCGCTGTGCACTATTTTCCCAAACGTGAAAGAGGGCGTAGGAAAAGCTCTTTCCAAAAATACAGACCTTGAAAAAGTGGTTTCTCTTTGTGCAAAGGTTGTAAAGGAGATAAATCCCTTTTAGATATAGGAGAACGATATGATGAAAAACCTTGACAAAATCTTATCCCGCGTGCAGAAGGCTACACACTACTGTGGCGGAGAACTTAACGAAGTTATCAAAAACCCCGACGATGTACAAATCCGCTTCGCATTCGCATTCCCCGATACTTATGAAGTGGGAATGAGCCATCTCGGTATGAAAATCCTCTACCACGTACTTAATCAGCGTGAGGATACTTACTGCGAACGCGTTTTCGCGCCGTGGATTGATATGGAAGAGGAAATGAGGAAGGAGGGCGTTCCCCTTTTCTCGAACGAAACGAAAACTCCCGTGAAGGAGTTCGATTTCCTCGGAATAACACTTCAGTACGAGATGTGCTATTCAAACATTCTCAATATGCTTGCACTTTCAGGCATTCCGCTTCTTGCCAAGGACAGAGGGGAAGACGACCCCTTCGTAAACGGTGGCGGACCTTGTTCGTATAACAGTGAACCGATTGCCGATTTCTTCGACTTTTTCACAATCGGCGAGGGCGAAGAAGTAATCGAAGAGGTTATGGATGCTTTCAAAGAATGGAAGAAGGAAGGCGGAAAAAGAGCTGACTTCCTCCGCAAAATTGCCAAGATTGACGGCATTTATGTTCCGTCACTTTACGATGTCAGCTACAACGAAGACGGCACTATAAAGAGTATGACTCCCAATTGCCCCGAGGCGAAGGAAAAAATCAGAAAACGCATTATTTCCGACCTTGACAGCGTAATGTACCCTGACAAATTCATCGTGCCTTTCTGCGACATTGTTCACGACAGAGCGAATATTGAGGTTTTCCGCGGTTGTATCCGTGGTTGCCGTTTCTGTCAGGCGGGTATGATTTACCGCCCTGTACGTGAAAAGAGTGCCGACACACTTGTAAAGGATGCGTGTGCGCTCATCAATTCAACGGGTTACGAAGAAATGGGACTTTCAAGTCTTTCTACAAGCGATTATACCGAGCTTGAAACCCTTGCAGACAAGCTCCTTGAACTTACAGAGGCGGAGAAGGTTTCGCTTTCACTTCCGTCGCTTCGCGTGGATAATTTCAGCCTTGACCTTATGGAGCGCGTGCAGAAAGTAAGAAAGAGTGGTCTTACATTCGCGCCCGAGGCAGGTAGCCAGAGAATGCGCGATGTTATCAATAAAAACGTTTCCGAAGAAGACCTTATAAAGTCTGCTACACTTGCTTTCGAGGGTGGTTGGAACAGCGTTAAGCTTTACTTTATGATTGGTCTTCCTTACGAGGAAAACGACGATATAAAGGGCATTGCCGACCTTGCTGAAAAGGTTGTTGATTGCTATTACAACAGCGAAAAAACAAATAAAAGAAGACCTGTCAGCGTAACATTAAGCGTTGCAAGTTTTGTGCCCAAGCCGTTTACGCCTTTCCAGTGGGCGGCGCAGGACAGCATGGATACGCTTTATGAAAAACAGCTTTTCTTAAAGGAAAATATCAGAAACCGCAAGATAAGATACAATTATCATCAAAACGACATCAGCGTGCTCGAAGGTGTGTTTGCACGTGGCGACAGACGTCTTTCAAAGGTTCTTCTTCGTGCGCACGAGCTTGGTTGTAAGCTTGACGGTTGGAACGAATGTTTCGACCTTGAAAAGTGGAATCAGGCGTTTTCCGACTGCGGTATTGATATGAATTTCTACACAAGAGCGAGAAGCTACGACGAAATTCTGCCGTGGGATATCATCGACATCGGTGTATCACGCGAGTTTATGAAGAGTGAAAACGAAAAGGCAAAACTTTCTGCAACTACACCCAACTGCCGTGAAAAATGCAGTGGATGTGGTGCGGCATCACTTTGCAAAACGAAGAAAGGATGTGTCTGCTTTGAATAATACTTACCATCTTCGTTACGAAAAAACGGAAAAGACAAAATACGTTTCACACCTTGATTTTGTAAGAATGTTCGGCAGAGCGATGCGACGTGCACATCTTCCGATTGCGTTTTCGGAAGGGTTTAACCCCCATCCGCTTCTGACTTTTGCGCTTCCGCTTTCGGTAGGGTACACAAGCGAATGCGAAATAATCGAAATCGTACTTTCACAAGTGCTTGACACGGATGAAATTATGGATAGACTCAACGCAGTATTGCCGGACGGTGTGAAAATCCTCTCTGCACATACGGGGAAGAGTAATATGAAAAAACTTGATATTGCTCTTTACGAGGTTTATCCTGAAAAAACTCCTTCGGGAATACTTGATTTCCTTCTTATGAAAGAAATTTTTATAGAGAAAAAGACAAAAAGCGGTATCAAAGAAGTTGACATCCGCCCCGACATCAAGGATATCAAAGTAGGACTCGGCAAAGTTGGAATGATACTTTCCGCAGGCAGTCGTGCAAACCTCAAGCCCGAGGTTGTAATTGCCGCGATGAATAAGTACATCGACGGATATAGCAGCGGCGATTGTAAATACCACAGAAAACAAATTTTTGATTCGGAAATGAATGTGATTTAAGTGAAAAAGCAGACTTTTCTTCACGGTGCGGCGATACTTGCCGTCGCATCCATACTGTGTAAAATAATGAGTGCGGCACTCAAAATACCGCTTGACCGCCTTTTTCTTCATGAAGAAGGTATCGGTATTTATCAGAGTGCGTACTCGGTTTATAATGTGTTTCTTGCCTTCTGCGTGACGGGAATTCCGATTGCGCTTTCAAGTCTTATCGCAGGAAAAGATGACGAAGAAGCATCTTCCCTCGCTCGTTCGACAGCACTTGTTGTATCGCTTTTCGGCGTGGCTTTTGCGGCACTTCTGCTTGTGTTTTCAGAGCCCCTTGCAAAGATTCTTTCCGGCGGCGATAAAGCTGTAAGTGCGCCTGCACTTATGGTGCTTTCTCCGGCACTTCTGGTTATGGGTATAATCAGCTCGCGCAAGGGTTATTTTCAGGGCAAAAGCACAATGACACCATCGGCACTGGGTCAGCTTGGCGAATCGCTTGTTAAGGTCATATTCGGTATTGGCTTGTGCGCTGTTTTTGTAAGATACGGCGTCTCTTACGGTGCGGCAGGCGCGATTGCAGGTGTAACGACAGGTGCGCTTGTGCAGGCTCTTATACTTCAGATTTTTTATGCACGCACTAACAAGGTGCGCGGGGCATTTTCTGTAAAGAAAGCATTTTCGGTGCTTAAAATATCTCTCCCGATGACACTCGGTGCATTTGGGTTTACGGCGGTAATGCTTCTTGATTCATTAAGTGCGCCGAAACTACTTGCAGGTATCGGGCAGGATCTTCCCACCCGACTTAAGATGATGGGATACCTTACCCGATCGGTTACAATTTACAATCTTCCTGCGACGATTATTTCGGCATTTACGGCAAGTGCAGTGCCTGTGCTGGCTTATTCAAAATTGTCAGGGGAAAAACTTGGTGAAAACTGTCTTCGTGCAATAAAACTTGTATTTCTGGCATCGTTTCCGTGCGCGCTCGGAATGATTCTTTTTAACAAGGAAATTTTCACAATCGTATATTCATCGGCGAAATATTCATCGCTCCTTGCACTTTCGGGTGTAATGGTGATGATTATGCCCTATATACAGACCACAACGGCGATGCTTCAGACAATGGGCAGAGTATGGACACCGATTTTATCTACGCTTGGGGCGGTTATACTCAAGGCGGTGCTTAATGTCGTTTTTGTACGAAACTTCGGAATAATCGGTGCTCCGATTGCGACCATCGTAGCATTTGCGATTGCGTTTATTGTGAACACAATCTGGCTTACGAAAATCACAAAAATGCAGGGAGCACTTAAAGAAATTGCAAAAATAATACTCTGTGCCGTGATTTCGTGCGGTGGCGCAAGGATTGTGTATAACTTTATAAAAACTCCGATTGCGTTTATTATATGCCTCGCTCTTGCGGTGGTAGTTTACCTCACACTTGTATTTGCATTGGGATGTATTTCAAAAAGCGAGATTCTCGGAAAGGAATAACAAAATGCCAAAGAAAGATTTTTATGAATTTTGCGATATAGTTGAAAAACTGCGTGCTCCCGGTGGTTGTCCGTGGGATCGCGAGCAGACACACGAAAGCCTTAAAAAGCATCTTATTGAAGAAGCATACGAGGTTGCAGACGCTATTGAGGAAGGCAAGGGTATGGATATTGCTGACGAGCTTGGCGACGTGCTCCTTCAGGTTGTTATGCACGCACAGATAGGCAAGGAAGAGGGAACTTTTGATATAAATGATGTGACTGACCTTGTATCTAAAAAGATGATTGAACGTCATCCGCACGTGTTTGGTGATGTCAGCGTTAAAAACAGCGAAGAGGTGCTTGATAACTGGGAAGAAATAAAAAAAGCACAGCGCGGACAGAAAAGCGTGTACGAGGCTATGGAATCTGTTACAAAATCACTTCCTGCTCTTTCCAGAACACAAAAAGTGATAGGGAAGGCCGTAAAGGGTAAATTATATAATATAGAGGAAGAAACTACACTAAATAAGGACGAGCTTGGCGAAAAAATATTCGCTCTTTGCGCGATTGCTTATAAAAGCGGAATAGACGCGGAAGAGTGCCTTATTTCATACACAAAAAAATTTATCAAAAAATTCAACAAAATTGAAGAAAACACTTGAATATAGCGGAAAATTATGTTATTATGAGAAAGACGAATACCGCGATGAAGTCGCGGAATTTATAAACTACAATTCTTTAAGGAGGAAATACCATGAATAAGACAGAACTTATTGCAGCTATCGCAGCAAAGGCTGAACTTTCAAAGAAGGATGCTGAAAAGGCTCTCAACGCTTTCGTTGGAACAGTTGAAGAAACTCTTAAGAAGGGTGACAAGATTCAGCTCGTAGGCTTCGGTACTTTCGAAGTTAGAGAAAGAGCAGCTCGCGAATGCATTAACCCCCAGACAAAGGCTAAGGTTAAGGTTCCTGCTTCTAAGGTTCCCGCATTCAAGGCTGGCGCAGCTCTCAAGACACTTGTAAAATAATTGACTTAAATAAAACGGAGTATCTACTGTGGATACTCCGTTTTTTCGTTTTTGTCGGTTGGAATAAAGCAGCGCAGACCGTAAAACGCAGCAGAAAGATTATACAAAGTGCCTTTTAACAAGGAATCTAACAAAGTAACTTTCATAGAAAAAAGGAAGCAATCCCTGAGTTTGCAGGGATTGCATTTTTAATGCGTTTTACTCTGCACAAATGTCGCCTCGCGCAGTATCTATATACAGCTGCGGACTCCATTTGTACACCCTGCACTACTTTCTCCCAACCTCTTCGGTTGGAATAAAGAGGCACCGACCACAAAACGCAGGTGTGAATATAGGTGCTTCTTTTATTAAGAAACCTGACATAATTTCTTTTAATTGTTAATGTAGGAATCCGTAGAAGCGGATTCCTGTTTTTATTGCGTTCTGTTAGCCACTTTCTCCCAAACTTTATCACAACCGTATAAAAAGGCGGTACAGATTTCTCTGTACCGCTTGTTTTTAGTTCTTTAAAAGATGGGCGAAACCCTTCCAGTCGATATTGAAATTAAGAATGCAATATAAAGCAATTGCCGCGATTATAACAAATGAAGTTGTTATAAAAACTTTCTTAACAACGCCACTGAATTTTCCCTTAATTCTGAGTGTGTAGTAAATCTGCGCCATAACAAACGCAATCGCAAGTGCGATGTAGTTTATGGGGAATGCCTTCGGCGCGTCCATAAACAGAAGAACTGTTGTGCTGAAGAACACGAAAATACACATTGCACAGTAAAGGAAAAATCCCTTTTTCTCTTTATAAGCACTCCACGCCGCGCAAGCCATTGCACCGCAAAGTGAAGTCCAGCGAAGAAGTGATATAAGAGAAAGTGCGCCACTTACCGTCAAATCAGAAGAAGCCATTTTCTGTATAAATAAAAGAAGTAATGCATATGAAATTGTAACCGATGAGAAGAAAACGAGCTTATTGCCGAGTCGTTCTTTCTCCTGCTTGGTAATTTTGTTTCTCATTTTATCCCTCCGAGAAGACTTTTGTCTCGTGTGACCTACTCCATATATTGTACTATACAGAGGGGAAAAAGTCAATATCTTTGCGGAAAATGGTCGTAAAAATGGCGTGTGATTTTATCAAATAGCGCATCAAAACCGCTGAAATCCATAGCATCAATATAGTATTTTTCCAAATCATCGTGAAGTGCCTTGGCTTCCTGCACACACTTTTCTCCGAACGGGAGAATTTGCCTTGCCAGATTGATTCTGTTTTCGATATGAGAGGGAAGCGCAACTGTGTTATAGAAATATTCTGCGTCTATTTTTTCTCCGCCCGAAAAATCAAGGAAATCATTCTGCGTAACTATTGCCACCTTGCTTTTCGGGAAAATCAGGTGGTCGCATTTTCCGTCAATAATACTGCAGGGACAGAAAATAAAATCCTGATTTTCTTCGCGTGCAATCGTGCGGATTCTTGAAAGAATATAATTTGCCGCCGCACCGTATTTGTCACAAAGAACATAAACCTTGTTGCAAAGGGAAAAAACACTATCCTTAAAAAGAACGGTTTTTCCAACGCTGACAGCGCTTAAAAGACGTGTTTTTTCATACCCGTACTTTCCGGAAAAGGCTTCTGTCCTTATCTTTCGTATGAAAGCATCTGCCCTTTTGCGGTCTATGAATTTTTTGGAATAATTCATATTCTCGCAAAGAAGTTCTGCCGCTGATTTAATGTACGAAGTTGCACTTTTGTGACAATCAGAAATCTTTTCGGCAAGGGGCGTTATCTCCGCCTTTTTTGCGCGCAATTTCTTCATATCCCACAAATCGCCCGTATACATAATGTGGCTGTCAACACCCGCGAGGTGGGGGTCCATAACGTGCGGAGCCGTTCCGTCCATAATGGCAAAACCCTGCGTATAGTCAATTACTGCGTCAAGCGAAGACGGGTCAGAAGCACACGGTATAATTTCAGTGGTATGGCTTTTTTCTTCTGCAAAGGCTAAAACCTTTTTCATAAGCGATGATTTTCCGCTTCCGGCGCCTCCTTTTAAAATAAGCAGCTGCAAAGAACTATCTTGTCCTTGCAGCTGCTCAAAATAAGACCTAAACCCAATATTTGAATTGGCACCGAGAAAGAATTTTACATTGTTCATAACATCATCTCCCATGCTATATTATGCACAAGGATGATGATTTGTTAACTTATTTATTAACAGTAGCGATACCTGCTTCTTTGTCCCATGCAACCTTAACGCCGAGCATACGCTCAACAACGTCAGCAGTTACCAAAGTTCTGTTTTCAACAAGAACCGGTGCTTTAGCGGGTGTGTATTCTGTGCCGTTTGAGAAAATTAAGTCATTCCCGATCTGAAGAGATGAGAGGATTCCTTCAACACTTACAAAAACGCTCTTTGTTTCGCCGTCCCATGCAACTGTTGCGCCAAGCTTTTCAGCAACAAATCTTAAAGGGATATAAAGTGTTTCATCTTCAATGAGAGGAGTGCGGTCAAACTCAACCTCTTCTCCGAGTACTACAACTGCAACTTCCTTTGCGAAAGTGGCTGTTGCCGCAAAAATCATAACCAGTGAAAGTAATAATGCAACTAACTTTTTCATATTCCTTCTACCTCCGTAATTTTATTTTTTTCTTCCTCGAGTTTTTCTGTGCTATCCATATTGCCACCGTCTTCAGATGGGGCATTTTCTTCAAAAGAGGGCTTGTTTTCGCTCTCTTTTGAATCTTCTTTTATTGCGGTGGGAAGTGTATAGAATCTTCTGCCGTTATTGGTGTTAACATACCATACTACCTTTCCGCCGATGCATATCGGTTTGCAACTGTCTGAAAGCTGTGCGCGAACAGAATTCGTTTTTCCGATTTGATTGCCGTTGCCGTCAATAATTGCATAACAGATGGTGTTGCTGTTTTGCGAGAGATTATCAAACTGTTGCCACAACACCATAAATGTTCCGTCGTCAAGCTTTACAAGATAGGGAGCACTGCCGGTAAGAGCCATACCTGAATATTGTGCAAGGCAGGTGTGGCGCATTTCCCATGTGTCTTTATCTGTGTACAAAAGGTAAATATCGCGGTTTTCGTGGTCAATTCCTTCGATTTCGAGATTATTGTATCCTGTCGGAATACTGTGGTCAATACTGCTTATCGTGGTAAGATAACCGCTGTCTGATTTTTCAAAACCGCCTATCATTGTACCGGTGCAGTTAGCCGCAAGCGGTCCGCCGATATTAAAGAGACTTTGCGTTCTGACAACCCTTCCAATCCTGTCAAGCTCCTGCAGGAACACTGCGCGAAGCGGAGCAGTATCGGAAAGAGTTGCGGTAATAATTTTTCCGTCATCAACCGTTACAAATTCCGCGAGCGCGTGACTTGTATGATTGTACTGGAACTTGCCAAGTGTGTTTGTAACCGTCCACGTGGTTTTATCAATTATCACCGTAAGCTGTGTCTGCGGACGCTGTCCGTTCTCGTCGCGATATCCGCTACGGGAAGTGTGAAGAACAAGGTAGTTGCCATCCTCACTTATATCTGCGCCCGACGCGTCAAACGGGATTGCCGTTTTGCAGTTGGATATCGGGATTTCAGCCAATTTTATAAACTTTTTATCGTATATAACTATCTTTATAACTTCGCGCGAGGGGTCATCGAGCAGATTTTCCTGACCGAATGCGATGTAGTTATAATCTTCGCCGATATAAAGTGCGCCGAAAAGCGGAAGCTCCTTTTTAATGGCAAACGACGAGAGAAGATTAAACTCTTTGTCGTATGTTTCAAGGTTTATATGTTCCCCGACCTCAAGCGCGGTCAAGGTGCCGTCCTTGTTTTCTATAAGGTGGCTTTTTCGGGGACTGTTCCAGCGCGCGGTGGTTTCATCTCTTGTAATGATGCTGTTTTCACCGCCAAGAGTGGTGCTTGTAAGTTTTGAAGTAACTGGAGAATCTTCCGTTTTGTCTGCATAGACATTGACGGTTCTTTCTTCCTCGCTCCAAATGTATGTTCCGCACAAACGAGCAAGGTCGTCGGCATATACGCAGGTAAAACCGCCTATATTAAAACTTTCAAGTTCTACATCACCGAAAAAGGTTTTAATGTCCGTATAAAGAACATCCATCACAGGGGTGCCGACCTCTTTGTCGGTGAAAGCCGTATCAAAATGGAAGTAATCTCTTCCGCCCGTACCGAAAATATCCTTATCCGCGATAGTAAGAATACGCGAAGATTCGTCGAAATTCACGCCGAAGGGAAGAGTCTGCGCGTTTAAGTTTTCAACAATAACCGCAGTGCGTCCCGCTATATTAAAAGAAGGAACCTTTACATCGTTGATATAAGTTACTATGTCCGTTGCAAGAACTTTATCAATGCTGTCGCCGATTTCGTGGGCAATAGCACCTTGGCCAAGTGAAAAACATACCAAAAGCAACAGACAAACTGCTTTTTTAAGACTGCGCATATAATCACCTCGTTTCGCAATCATAGTAATTCTATCATAAAACGGCGTGATATTCAATCTTTTTGTGAAAATTAATATTGTTGACAAAAAGGCGGATTTTGAAATACAATAAAGAAAAAAGGGGAGAAAAAATTATGTTTGAAAACATCGGTGGAAAAATAATGGGTTTTGCGAAATTTTTGTGTGCTTTAGGATTTATCGCATCGGTTATCACAGGGGTTATTTTTGTTGTAATGGGAATTGATTATGATGACTTCTTCTTAATGATGGGCCTTATTATAATCGTGAGCGGATGCCTTCTTTCGTGGATTACATCGTGGTTCATGTATGCATTCGGTCAGCTGGTAGATGATGCCAACAAGTCCGCAAAATTGTTAAAAACTATAGCTGAAAAAGAATAAGCATTAACAAACGACAAACCTAAAACCGCTTCGATTTTTGCAAGCGTTTTTTTTGTTGACTTAATAGCAAAAAAATGATAAAATGAAGTGAGTATGGGAAAGTCTACCCATATGGTGAAGGAGAGATTGCTATGAGTTATGCTGATATATTATTCAAAAAGAATTGCGAAGACATACTCAACAACGGC
>JAZREK010000026.1:0-64413 GCA_045660765.1 Clostridia bacterium | reverse complement strand
GGCTGTGCCAAGTTTTTGAGAAAAATGGTCCGCAGAGGGGTAGCGAAATGCGAAGCATTTGGGTGAGCAAGCAGGAAAGACGCGAAGCGGCTTGGTCGTTCTACCCCTGCCAAATAAAAAAGAGAGATACGTTTTGTATCTCTCTTTTTAGTTTACTCAAACCATTTTTGAATGTTAAATTTGTTTTTGAATTCAAATCTGCTATCGAGGTACGCGGAAATTTTCCCGATTAAACTACCGTTTATCAGCGCGCAGATTATTGTGCCGAATCCGACTCCGCGGAAGACAAACCATCCGAAGAATGAAAACGAAAATATAAGCGCGATAAGTGTACTTATACAATCATAAATTGTTTTAACTTTATTGATATTACAAGAAAACTTCTTGGAAAATTCTTTCACAATCAATTCGTACGCTTCGGGTGACAAATATGTATGAAAGAAAAGCGAAACTGCCGTAGCACAACACAAAGTACCAACTATAAACCACAGTATACGTATCGCAAAAAGCTCCTGTGGAAGGTAGGAAAGAAGATATATCGCACCGTCAAGAACTGTTCCGTAAAGAATTGCTGTAACGAATGATAATAAATACGACACCTTGAATTTGCGCATTACAACTGCAATAATAACGATAATTATACCCTGAACAAAGTATTCTGCCACACCAAAGGAAAACCAAGGAAGAATTTCTACCAATTTTAAGTGCAGGGCGTATGTAGGAGCAACTACCATGGACATTCCGAAATTAGCCAGCTCGGTAAACGCCGCACCAAATGCCATAATTATAAGCCCCAAGATATATGAAATTTCCGTGTAAAACACTCTTGTTCTCATCGGTAATGCTCCTTAAATAACCTCTATCTGTACTGCGCGCATTGCGTCAAGCGCGGTGTTGTGACTTTCTACGCTTACACCTGCACAACAAGTGCCGTCAACAGTAATTTTAACCTCGGGGAAAGTTGCTTTCAAAATCATTGCGTTAGAAATTACGCAGATATCCGTACACAATCCACAAAGCTCAATTTCCTCAATTTCGCTATCGGAATTTTTCAGAATATGTGGTAAGTTTATGCTTCCGAACGTGATTTTGTCAACAACGTCGTTTGCAAAACCTTTAAGTTCATCACAAATCTGCCAACCGTCAGTATCTTTTATACAGTGCTTTACGGGAAGCTTTTTTCCCTCCTGTGTGTCAAGATAATCTTCAAAATGAGTATCTCTTGTAAAAATAACCCTACCGTTAAAATTTTCTACTTTCTTAACGACGTTGGGAACAATTGCTTCGGCAAGCTTGCTCCCGAGCGCTCCTGTAATAAAGTCGTTCTGCATATCAACTACGATTAAATATTTCATTTTGACTCCTCCTGTTGTATCAATTCTTTTTTAATAAGTTCAATCATAATTCTTGTATTAAGATTTATTGCATCTTCAGGGTAAATCTCTTTTATGTATCCGTGCCAATATCTGTCTTTTACGCTTTGTATAATTTCATCGGATGATTTTCCGTCTTTAATGTTTTTTATAAAATCCTGCGCTGTATTTTCTGCCACAGACAACATGTTGTCGAGAAAAATCAAACCCCGTAAACCCGAATCCGGAATCGTACAAAATACTGGTTTTGCCATCATCAATTAAAAATCCCGAATCGCCTTTTTGATGCCTTACGTCTGTAATTTTTATGTTCTGCATTTGTGTGATCCTCTTTAAAGTTCAATTTTTCTGTTTGCTATAATTTCATTTTCTTGCGATGGCGTATAACCAAAATATGTTGTGTAATTTCTGAAAAATGTCGCATAATCACTAAATCCGCACGATGAAAAAATCACACTCGGTTTTTCTCCCATTCTTATAAGCTTTTGCGCTTTTGCAAGTCGCCTGATATTTATGTACTTTTTAGGTGTAATTTGTAAATTCTTCGAAAATAAGTGGTGCAGATGACTCTTATTTGTATATAAATATGTTGCCATTTCGTCAATCGAAATCTGCTCGCAATAATGTTCGTTAATGTACTTGATGGCACTTGCTATTGTCGGGTGTAAACTCGCCAGTTCGTTTTCAAAATCATCGGAAGGGGATATAGAAAGGTTGAACAAAAGCTCTTCAATTACATTTGTAAGCAAAAGTCCTAAATCTTCACCGACGAAATTCTGACTGTAAAAATCCATTTTGCTGAATAGGTCAATAATACGGCTGTTGCCGTTGCAATCAATACAGCAAAGCTTTTTTGAAATTCTGTCAAAGACCTTGTTACCGAGAATGTTTTCGTCAAAAAGAATGTCATAGCGCTCGTAAGTCGAGTTATCTTCAAATATGATTTTATGTGGCGTATTTGCTCTGAAAATCATTATAGAGTTTTTTCTGATCTTATAAATCTTATCGCCAATCATACCTGAAACTTTACCTTTTTTCAGAAAAATCAGTTCGCAAATATCGTGCATATGGAAACCAAGGCTATTGTCGGCAGGAGACGTAGTGAAAGCATGGTTGTATAAAATTTTATCGTTTTCAAATGAAGAAATCACAGTTTGCAAGGTGTTCACATCCTTTCAATAGGATTATATATCAATATCACACTTTTTGCAATGTAAAAACATATTTTTTTGTATTTGCTTTCTAAAAAATATAGTTTATTCTTATTCTATAGACTATTCTTACGGAGGTTTGACAGGATGAAAAAATTAAACGTTGCAATAATCGGTCAGGGTAGAAGCGGACGTGACATCCATGGAAAGTATTTTAAGGAGCTCGGAACTGAACTTTACAATGTTGTTGCAGTTGTTGACCGCGATGCAAGAAGAAGAGAAAGAGCTCTCTTTGAATATCCCGGATGTGAAGTTTTTGCTTCTTATCAGGAACTTTATGGAAGAGAAGATATAGATCTTGTAGTAAACTCCACAATTTCGGATGAACATTTTCAGGTTGCGAAAGACCTTATTGAAAATGGCTTCAATGTTCTTGTGGAAAAACCGTTTGCGCGCACAAGATATGAATGTGATGCGCTCATCAGACTTGCCAAGGAAAAAGGTGTTAAGCTTGGCGTGTTCCAGCAGACATTCCTTACTCCTTACTACTTGAAATCACAGGAAGTAATCGCAAGCGGAAAACTTGGCGAAATCAAGCAGATTGATATTACTTTCAGCGGCTTTTCAAGAAGATGGGACTGGCAGTGTGCTCAGGTAACAATGGGTGGCAATATCTACAATACAGGTCCGCATCCTATTGGCTTTGCGCTTGGTTATCTTGATTTTGATGAGAACTTCCGCGTTGCATTTTCAAGTCTTGCTCACGTTATGTCAAGTGGTGACTCCGACGATTATGCGAAAATTATTCTTGCAGCACCCGGCAAACCTGTCATCGACCTTGAAATTAACAATAATGACGCTTATCCTGCAAGCACTATCAAGATTCTCGGTTCAAAGGGAACATATGCTTCAACAGTAGCAAAGTACGAGATGAAGTACATAGTTGATGGTGAAAATCCTGAACGTCCTTTAGTTCTTGCTCCGCTTGAAAATGAAGAGGGATATCCTATATATTGTTCTGAAAATCTTATTACTCATGAAGAAAGTGGCGAATTTGAAGGCGACTTTGTCATGATTGCTACAAGCTCTTATTATCAGGATATGTATGACTATATAACAAGCGGTAAAGAACTTCGCGTAACACCTCAGCACGCGGCAGCTATTATCAGCGTAATAGAAACCGCACATGCAGAAAATCCGCTTGAAGTTAAGTTTTGATGGAGGATAAAAAATGTATAAGATAGCAATACTCGGTTGTGAAAACTCTCATGCAAATATGTTTATTGAGTTTATCAATAAAGATTATCCCGATGTGGAAGTTGTTGGCGTATACAGTGAAGAAAAAGAAGCTGCGCAGAAACTTAATGAAAAATACGGCGTTTATGTTGCTGAAAACTACGACGAATTTGTAGGGAAGATTGACGGTGTTGTAATCGTTGCACGTCACGGCGGAAAGCATTACGAATTTGCAAAGCCTTACTTGAAATCAGGTATTCCGATGTTTATTGATAAACCTATTGTAAATAGTGAGGAGGAAGCTCTTAAACTCCGCGAAGAGCTTGTTTCAAATAATGTCAAGGTTTGTGGCGGAACAGTATGTAAGTTTGCTCCGCTTGTAAAGGAGCTTAAGAAAGTTGCGGCAGAAAAGCCCTACGGTAAAATTTACGGCGGTCTTTTAAGAGCAACAATCAAAATGAATAACGAATATGGTGGGATTTATTTCTATGCACAGCATATTGTTCAGGTTATGGCTGAAATATTCGGCTATTATCCCAACAGCGTTCAGTCTTTTGAGAATGGCGATGTTATAAACACCGTAGTACGATATGATGATTATGATGTTAACTTGCAGATGGTTGAAAACAACGATGCATTCTATGCTGGTATCAGCTGTGAGAAATATGGTGTTTTCTCCGAATACGGACTTGAAGGATGCTTTGAAACCGAGTTTGACGAATACTACAAACTCCTTACAGGTGGAGAGATGACAGAAACCTATGATGACTTTATAGCATCCGTATTCATTATGAATGCAATTGATCGTTCACTTACAAGCAAAAAAGAAGAAAAGATAAACAGATTTTAATATAAAAAAGTCGGGTAGATCCCGACTTTTTTATTGACATTTTTTATTAAGGGTGTTAATATATTTTAGTATTTTGACAAAGGAGAATATTTGATGGATTTCGGATTTATATTCACAAATGCAGCTCTCGGAATTGGCCTTGCGATGGATGCGTTTTCTGTATCGCTTGCCGATGGCCTTCGTGAGCCTTGTATGAAAAGAAAAAAGATATTCTTTATCGCTCTTGTGTTTGCGATTTATCAGGGACTCATGCCACTTATCGGTTGGTTCTGTGTGCATTCAATTGCGGAAAAGTTTAAGGCTTTTGAGCCTTTCATTCCATGGATTGCGCTTGCACTTCTTCTCTACATAGGTATCGGTATGATTCGCGAAGGATTTTGCGAGGAAGAGGATGCGTGTTCTTGCAACGAAGCTCTCGGCTTTGGTGCACTTATGGTACAGGGCGTTGCAACATCAATAGATGCACTTTCAGTAGGTTTCACAATCGCTGAATACGGCGTATTAAAAGCACTCGGAGCAGCGACTATTATCGCAGGACTTACATTTTTTATCTGTTATGCAGGTGTAATTATAGGTAAAAAGTTTGGTATGAAATTTGCACAGAAAGCATCGTTTTTCGGTGGAGCTATACTCATTCTTATCGGATTGAAAATATTTATTGAAGGCGTAATAAAATAATAAAAAACCATTGGGAATAATCCCAATGGTTTTTTTGTTTTAGCCTTTGAAAAGTTCCTTGCAACTTGCGGCAAGTCCGGCAAGTGACTGCATTTCCGAAGGAATGATAATCTTTGTTGCCTGACCATCTGCGACTTTTTCCATTGTTTCAAGTGACTTGATTGCGATATATGACTGTGTGGGATCTGCTTCGTTAATCTTTCTGATACCCTCTGCAATAGCTGTCTGTACTGCGATGATTGCTTCAGCTTCACCTTCAGCTTCGCGGATTGCAGCCTGCTTTTTAGCTTCTGCGCGAAGGATAGCAGATTCTTTTTCACCTTCTGCCATAAGGATTGAAGATTTCTTTTCACCTTCTGCACGAAGAATCGCTTCACGGCGTTCACGTTCTGCTTTCATCTGCTTTTCCATTGCGTTTTGTATTTCTCTGGGAGGAATAATGTTTTTAAGCTCAACACGATTGATCTTAATACCCCAGGGGTCTGTTGCTTCGTCAAGAATAGCGCGCATCTTTGTGTTTACGGTATCACGTGAAGTAAGAGTTCCGTCGAGGTCAAGGTCACCGATAATGTTACGAAGAGTAGTAGCGGTGAGGTTTTCAATCGCCATCATAGGTCTTTCAACACCATATGTGTAAAGCTTGGGGTCTGTTATCTGGAAATAAACAACTGTGTCAATCTGCATTGAAACGTTATCTTTTGTGATAACCGGCTGTGGAGGGAAGTCAACAACCTGTTCCTTAAGATTTACACGCTTTGAAATGCGGTCAATGTAAGGAATCTTAACATGAAGACCTACACTCCATGTTGAATGGTATCCGCCAAGACGTTCGATTACGTAAGCATATGCCTGGGGAACAATCTTGATGTTTGAAATTATAAGAATAACAAAAATCGCTAAAATAGTTAAAATTACTCCTAATCCTTCTGGCATAAAAATTCTCCTTTTAATTTAAAATTTTATCAACAATTAATTTAACTCCATCAATTTCTTTAACCGTTACGTGTGAATCTTTCTCAATCGGTTCGCCATTTGCGCTTCTGGCACTCCACTGCATGCCGCGGAGCTTTACACTTCCTTTTGCGTCGATGTTTGATATGTCATCAGTTACAACTGCAGATTGGCCGATAAGAGCTTCGGCGTTAGTCTTTACGTTGTCTTGTGACTTGAGCTTATTTACGATTTTTCTTGTGAATAATAAAAGAACAGCACTGGAAACTATAAAAATACATATCTGTACAGTTGTGTTGAATCCCAAAAGTGCTCCTATCAGCGACACAAGAGAACCGCCTGCAAACCATATGCAGATAAATTGTGTTGTAGCTGCTTCAAGCACTAAAAAGGCAACTAATAAAACAATCCATAAAATTTCCACTTAAATCACCATCCTAATTGAGATATTTATCAAACACATCCATCGTTCCTTCGGGTGTGTCCATGAAATATGGTCGTGACAAGTTTTCTCCGTCATAATCCGTTGCGTGCCACCAGATACCAAGCTTGATTTTGTCATATTTGGAAATGGATTGGAACATATCTTCAATCCATGCGACCTTGTCGCCACCAACAGCGGAACATGAAAACTCAGTTATCATAACAGGCTTTTCATTCAGACGAAGCAAGTGGTCGTAAATCGGTTCATAAATTTCGTCGAAACTACGCCAACTTTCGCCCTCATAGTAAGTGCCTGTGTTATAACCTGTGATTCCGTATATATCTACATACTTGTTTCCGGGGTAGTAAAGTGACTGGTTGTTCCACTTATAATTCGGGAAACTGATTTCGTTGGGATTCCACACCCAAAGAGTGTTGTCGCAACCGATTTGGTCGAACTTATCATGAAGATATCTGTAAACTTTAACATAAATTTCAGGATCTCTTGAAGTATGGAACGAACTGTAATTACACCAGTCGCCGTTCATTTCGTTAAAGGGTCTGAAAAGAACGGTTACTTCGGGGTATTTTGATATAAGCTTTGCATATTCTTCGATAAAGTAATCATAGTCGCCGTTTAAAATTTCATACATCATATTGGCAGTACCCATTTCTCTGCCCAAAGGTGTCTGAAGAGTTAACTCGATAGACCTGTCGGTATTCTGTGCATAAGTGAAACTGCGCTCTACTTTTTCGAGATACTGCTTTACGTGGGTTTTGTAGTAATTTTCGTCCCCGATATTCTTGTCTGAAATTTCGGTGTAGACAAGGAAAGTTGAAAATTTATACCCAAGTCTTTTTTCGAACGCTTCCATCTTTGAAAATCCACCGAACTTGTCAGGTGAAAACAGTCCCAGTTTAAAAGAGGTGTCATCGCCGAAAAGGTCATGATAAGTCTTTTTTGTAGTTGGGTTAAGACGGGAAATGTTACTTCCTTTAAACCCTTTGTTATACGCGTTTGCGGCAGGAACAGAAGGGTCAAATGTCAAAAGAGAATTCACAATATCCGTATATCCACCGTATAAATTGAAGGGGATATTGGAACTAAAGAAGAATGTATAAACTCTTGCGCCGATGCAAACATCAATACAAGCGTAATAGTTTCTGTCATCTTCTATTTTTGAAAGTCTTTTTCTCGACCACTCCGTTATCTGATATTCAGCTTCTCCCTGAACGAAGGTTTCCTTTTTCAAAAGCTTATGATCGTCAGTGTTGTCTAAAAAACGGTTGGAGTAATTAAGATACGAAAGCCTTTCGCCTGTAGTATCAAATTTTTCTTTGAATACTTTAAGCGTTATATTGTCGTCTGAAAAAACAGCGCAAACATCAGAAATTGACATATCAATTCCAAATGTTGCAGGTATATCGATTGAATATCCGTCAACGAGATTTGTGAACCTTACCTTCTGTGCTGAAATGTTTTCTGTAAGGAACATTTCTTTCTCTGACTTCATTGCACTGCTGGTTGAAACGGGTGTGTTTTCGTTGTCTAAAAGGACATTTTCAGGCATCCAGATTGGTGCTGAAAGAATCCTGGTTTTGTCATCAGTTGCGGCGCTTACATAAACAGAAGAGAGTGTTGATATAAGAACTGCAATTGACAATAGTTTTTTTGTTAAATGATTCATTGGTAAATTTCCTTCTCTGAAAATGCTTTAATGACCGAGCCAAGCTCGGGAACAATGCACATTATATAGAATAATACAACAATATTATACTGCATAGTGTACAAATTGTCAATTGAATTGCGGTAATTAAAATTTGTCAAAAACTTGATTTTAATATATAAAATTATTGCTTTTTTATATTAAAAAGTATATAATAAAATAAGGTATGTATAATTGCTTGAAAGGAGGCGGAAAAGATATGGGAAATGAAACTAATAATCGCAGTGATGAAATGCTTGAAAGACTTGAAAAACTTGGCATAGATAAAGAATCCGTTATTGCTACGCTCGAAACCGATCTTGCCCGCCCGACAAGTTATGGAAAGACATACCTTTTTGCGCTTGCTGACTCTCTTTGTATATGCAGAGAAGACGGAAGCTTCGCTCTGAAACTTTATAAAGATATTACTGACATTTACACCGATACATACGTTTCTTCCGGCTCGCTTATTTTAGTGGAAGGGGAAAATCTTTCTGCAGTTGCTGATTTTACTCTTTCGGTTTCTGCACGTGTAGAGTGGTTTGTGAATATATTGCGTAAACTTATCGCGGGAGAAGAACCGAATACCGAAGAAAGCGCAATAAAGAAAAATGCAGATTTTGAATACATTAACAGCGGCAGAAAGAAACTTTTTATGAGAGTTCTTTCTTATGTGCCGAGATATAAAAAACATCTTACTGCAATGATGGCAATAATAATCTTTTCCACACTGGTAAATCTTTTGCCTCCATATTTATCGGGAACAGTTCTGTATGACGAGGTTTTGAATCCCAACGGGAAATTTGCAGGAGCAATATGGCCACTTGTTGCAATTCTTGTTCTTATAGCAGCAATAACAGTGGTGCTTGGAATATTACTTGGACGAATCGGCGCAGAAATGTCAGGAAGAATTATATACGACATTAAAACGGATGTTTTTTCCGCTATGCAGAAACTCGGGATGAGCTTTTTCTCATCAAAACGTACGGGAAATCTTCTTAACCGCATAAATAGTGATGCACTTGACATTCAGTATTTCTTAAACGACGGATTGCCCAACTTTATAATTAACGCGGCTACAATATGCGCAATAGGACTATTCCTCTTTATTGTAAATCCGATTCTTTCGGTTGCAGTTTTGATTCCTGTTCCGATAATTGCTGTCATAATTAAAAAATCCACACGAAAGTTTAAGAAAATAAAGTGGCATTCCTGGCGTCGCTCATCAACAATGAATTCCGTTATCAATGACACTCTTTTAGGTGTGCGTGTGGTAAAGGCTTTCGGAAAAGAAACATCTGAAATACAACGATTTAACGAATCGAGCAGACTTCTCGCCGAAAACAAAATACGCGAAGGGGTTGCTGCAGCAAAAGTTTTCCCGATGCTTAGTTTCATCATGTCACTCGGTGGATTTATTGTTTGGGGAATAGGTGGCGGACAGGTAGTTTACGGAAAACTTTCTTTTGGTGAACTTATGACTTTTGTCGGCTATCTTTCTCTTTTGTATGCTCCTGTTAATTTTATGGTCAAAACATTTGACTGGTGGACAAACTGTATGAACAGTGCGCAGCGTATTTTTGAAGTGATTGATAGAAAAACCGATGTTCCTGAAAAAGAAAATGCAGTTGATATTGATGTTCAGGGAAATATAGAATTCAGAAAAGTAACATTCTCGTACGAACCAAACAGAACCGTGCTTAAAAATGTTTCATTCTCTGTTAAAAAAGGAGAGATGATAGGTCTTGTCGGCCACAGTGGTGCAGGTAAAAGCACGATAACCAATCTCATTACGCGTCTTTACGATGTGAATGATGGCGAGGTTTTGATAGACGGGATAAATGTTAAGGATATAAGTTTTAAGTGCCTTCGCGGTAGTATCGGTATGGTGCTTCAGGAAACTTATCTTTTTGAGGGTACTATTGCGGAAAATATTGCATACGGAAAACCCGATGCTACAGAGGTTGAAATCGTTGAAGCGGCGAAAAAAGCGTATGCACACGACTTTATCGTATCACTTCCCGACGGTTATGATACTTTGATCGAAAAAGGCGGGTCGAATCTGTCAGGTGGCGAAAAACAGCGTGTAAGTATAGCTCGCGCTATTCTTATGAATCCTCCGATTCTTATTTTTGACGAGGCGACATCATCGCTTGATACAAAGACGGAACAGCAGATACAAAGGGCAATGGACTTTTTGATGAAAGACAGAACAACCATTGCGATAGCACACCGCTTTTCAACTCTTAAAAATGCGCATAGACTTGTCGTGGTTGAAAACGGCGAAATTGTTGAAGATGGTACGCACGAGGAACTCTTTAACAAAAAAGATGGTGTATATGCAAAGATGGCGCATTTGCAACTTGATGCCATCAGTACTAAAAATTTTTCCTGAAAGGAGGGCTTTTCGTGGAAGAAAGACTTAATTACTTAAATGCAAAAGAAATGGAATTTTACACTTCAGATACTTCACTTTTGTATCTTCGCTATAAAGGAGAAGATATGGGGAGAGTTTCGATTATAAGAATGTTTCCCTTCAGGTACGAGGAAGAGTATATCGTAATAAGACAAGAAAATTATTCAAGACATGACAAGGAAAATGAAATAGGGATATTAAGAAAAGTCAGCGAACTTGATGAGAATCAGGGGAATATTATTCGCAAGGAACTTGAAAAAAGGTACTTTATTCCTGATATCATTTCTGTAAGCGAAGTGAAAGAGGAATTTGGCAGTGCTACGTGGAAAACCCTTACAACTTCAGGTGAAAGAAACTTCACTATGAACGATCTCGGAACTAATGTAAGAAGTCTCGGTGGAAACCGTGTTATGCTTACGGATGTTTACGGAAATCGCTACTATATTCCCGACATAACAAAAATGGATGACAAGACGCAAAAGGTGCTTGAAATCTGGATATAAAACCAAAACATTTTGATTAAGGAGGATTAGCTGTGAGTAATCAAGCGGAAATAACTAAATACAGTAAACTCGTTTCAAATGCGCTTGATGAAAAGGAAATCCTTATTGCATCGGAATTTGACCTTGATTTTGATGGCGCATATCAAAATGGAATATTTGCCGTCAGCGCAGATAAAATCTGTGTTGCAACAACAGAAAAGGTAGTTTTGATTGAAAATATATCAAGCATTGACAAGGTTTGTTGCGGAGAATATACGGGTGGCGGAATTTTAGAGGCATATTTCAAAGATGGCAGAAAACAATTAGTGCGTTTCACAATGCAATACATGGAACAGTTCAACGCTATTGCAGAAATTATAAATGAAATTGCATCGGGAAACATTCCGCAGATAAACGAAAAAACATTTCCTAAAGAACGTGTTTGTCCAAAATGTGGCAGACCATTTCTCAGGAATACGACTATCTGCAGATTTTGTACAAGCAAGTTTGGAATAATTAAGAGATTGTGGTCGCTTTCAAAAAGCTGCAGACCGCTTTACGCGATTCTGCTTGTTCTTTTCTGGATAACAAGTATAGCGACAGTTACAACGCCTGAACTTTCAAAAAGACTTATAAATGATGTTCTCAATAACGAAAATGCTTCAACTGTAACACTTGTTGTAATTGTTCTTTTGATGCTTCTTTGCGGTGTCGTTACATGGGTTGTTTCGGCATTCAGAGATATAATTTCATCCAAAGCAAGCAATACACTTGTTATGGAGCTTCGTAATCATATATACGAAAAACTTCAGAAAATGCCGCTTTCTTATATCGAAGAAAAGAAAACCGGCGACTTAATGCAAAGAATAAATAACGATACCCAGCGCATACAAACCTTTATTCAGGATATTGCCATTATGGCAGTTAATGAAGTTTGTTTATTTATCGCTGTTGCAATTATCACTTTTATGCTGGATGCAAAGATGGCACTTCTTATTTTTGTTCCAATGCCTTTTTCTGCATATCTGGTAAACAAAATACGTCGAAGCATAAGACGACGCTATATGAAGCAGTGGCGCAAGATGGATCGTCTTACAAACAGACTTACAGAAGTTCTTAACGGAATAAAGCTTGTAAAGGTGTTCGGCAGAGAAGACGACGAGATAGATCGATTCAAAGAAACTGCAGGCGTGGTAAGAGATATTACCTGTAAAAATGAAAAATATGTGTACACTGTTTTCCCGCTTATAAGATTTCTTACCGGACTTGGCGGATACTTTGTTCTTCTTTACGGTGGAAGCAAAGTCCTCGGCGGAAATATGAGCGTGGGCGAACTTGTGCAGTTCTCATCGTACGGAAGCTTTCTTTACAGCAAGCTTGAATGGTTTACAATGCTTCCAAGACACTTCACAATGGCGATGGTAAGCTCTCAGCGCGTATTTGAGGTTCTTGATGAAACTGATGACCAGTTTGTAGAAAAGGAATCTCTGGTAGAAGATGTAAGAGAAAATATCGAATTTTGTAATGTGTCATTTGGGTATAAGAGTTACCGAAAGGTTCTCAAAAATATTGATGAATCTGTAAAAAAAGGCGAGATGATTGGCCTTGTGGGGCATAGCGGTGCAGGAAAGAGCACTTTGATAAATCTTATTATGCGCCTATACAATGCCGACAGCGGAAAAATACTTCTTGATGGCATTGATATAAATGATTATAAGAAAGAGTCCTACAAGGATATGCTTGGTGTGGTTTTGCAGGAAAGCTATCTGTTTAGCGGAACTATTCTGGAAAACATTCGTTATTCTAATCCGACTGCAACACTTGAAGAATGTGTGCGTGCCGCTAAAAAGGCTAATGCACATGGATTTATAATGTCGCTCCCGGACGCATATGATACATATGTAGGTGAAAAGGGGCACAGGCTTTCAGGCGGTGAAAGACAGCGTATAAGCATAGCTCGTGCAATTTTATCCGATCCTAAACTTCTGGTGCTTGACGAGGCAACGGCTTCGGTAGATACCGAGACGGAGCAGAAAATTCAAAATGCGCTGAAGAATGTTACACAAGGTAAAACGGTATTTGCAATTGCGCACAGACTTTCAACCCTTAAAAACGCAGATAGGTTGTTTGTTCTTGAAGAAGGCAGAATTGTAGAAACCGGAACGCACAAAGAACTTATCGAAAAAGATGGTATATACGCATCTCTTCTTCGTGCGCAACAGGAAATGGCTGCGAGAAATAACACAATAGATAATACTCATATTAAGAACGAAAACATGGAAGAAAATATTGAAGGGAATGATGTTGATGAGCAAGATTAAGATAATTACCGACAGCGGAAGTGATATTTCAGTTGAAACCGCTCAGAAACTCGGTATACGTGTGCTTCCTATTTCTTATACTTTTGATGGCGAAACATATTACAGAGAAGGCATAGATATGAGCAAGACAGAGTTTTATGAAAAGCTCGCAGATAAAAATGCTCCTATACCTAAAACAGCACAGGTAACACCCATTCAGTTCATAGATGCATATAACGAAGAATTAGATAACGGTTATGACACTCTCATCGTTGTTACAATTTCTTCTAAAGGCAGCGGAATGTACCAAAATGCAGTAATGGCTTCTCAGGAAGTAATGGATGAGCGCGACGGTGAAATCATCGTAGTTGACAGCTATGGATTTTCTTGTATATATGGTGCTCCCGTTATCCACGCAGCGCATATGCTTAATGAAGGTAAGGGTAAAGAGGAAATCGTTTCTTTCCTTAAGGACGCTCTTTCTTGCAGTAAGACTTATTTTGTTGTTGACGATCTACTGCATCTTAAAAAAGGCGGAAGAATCAATGCGGCAACACTTGTTCTTGCAAATATGCTCGAAATAAAGCCTATTCTTGATGTGAAGGATGGTCTTGTTGTTCAGGATGGTTCGCTTCGCGGAAGTAAGAAGCTTATGAAAAAACTTGTTAATAAGGTTGTGTCAGACGGAAACGATCTGTCAGGCAGAACTGTAATAATTGCGTATTCAGGTTGTCCTGAAAATGCAGAAGACCTTAAAGTTGAGCTTTCTGAAAAGTTCCCCGGAATAAAATTAAAGGAAATTCAGATAGGCTCTGTAATAGGTTGTCACGGTGGACCACGACTTGTAGGGTTCATGATGTCTGAAAAATATGATTTTGATGATTACGAGGGTTAATTATGTGGGTTGCAGATAAATGGAAAGATTATGAATGTATAGATACAGCAGACGGCGAAAAGCTTGAACGTTGGGGGGATATAATCCTTTGCAGACCGGATCCGCAGGTTATATGGGATGAAAAGGCGGATCCTTCACGCTGGAAAGAGGTAAACGCACGCTATCACCGCTCTTCAACAGGTGGTGGAAAGTGGGAGTTTCGCAAGGATTTACCCGAGCAGTGGACGGTAAGTTATCGAGATTTGACTTTCAACATAAAACCTATGGGATTCAAGCATACCGGCCTTTTCCCTGAACAGGCTGTTAACTGGGATTATATGGCTGAAAAGATTAAGAACCGCAAGGGCGCAAAGGTACTTAACCTTTTTGCATATACCGGTGGGGCAACAGTTGCCTGTGCAAAAGCAGGGGCAAGCGTAACTCACGTTGATGCTTCAAAAGGTATGGTTCAGTGGGCGAAAGAGAATGCGCGTTCCAGCGGACTTGAAAATGCGCCGATAAGATACCTTGTTGATGATTGTATGAAATTTGTTGAGCGTGAGATACGACGCGGAAACAAGTACGATGCAATCCTGATGGATCCTCCGTCCTATGGCAGAGGGCCTGGCGGTGAAGTCTGGAAAATAGAAGATTCCATCTGCCAGTTTGTGCGTAGATGCGCTCTGCTCCTGAGTGATGATCCGTTGTTCTTTATCATAAACTCTTATACAACCGGACTTGCTCCTACAGTGCTTACCAATCTTATGAAGATGTGTCTTCCTGAAGGTAAGATTGAATCAAGTGAAATAGGACTTAACATTACATCTTCTTCAATGGTTCTTCCGTGTGGAGCAACGGGAAGATGGGAAAAATAGTATTGGATTGATTATATGAATATTATTGAGGCAAAAGAACTGACTTTTTCTTATAAAAAGAATGAAAAAGAAAAAGTAGTTTTAGATTCTCTTAATCTTAATATTGAAAAAGGCTGTTTTACTGCAATTATAGGACATAACGGTAGCGGAAAAAGTACATTTGCAAAGCATGTGAATGCAATACTTCTGCCAAGTGGCGGCAGCATAAGTGTTTGCGGAATTGACTCTAAGGACGAAGAAAAACTCTACGAGCTCCGCAAATCTGCAGGTATGGTTTTCCAGAATCCGGATAATCAGATAGTAGCTACAATCGTTGAGGAAGATGTTGCTTTCGGCCTTGAAAATCTTGGCATAGAGTGGGAAGAAATGCACGAAAGGGTAGAATCCGCACTCAAAGCCGTAAATATGTATAAGTATCGCAAGCGTGCTCCACACCTTTTATCCGGAGGGCAGAAGCAACGTGTTGCAATAGCAGGAATACTTGCTATGCAGCCTGAGTGTATTATTCTTGATGAACCTACGGCAATGCTCGACCCAAAAGGTAGGAGAGAGGTTATGGATACGATACTCTCTCTTAATAAAGAGAAAAATATCACGATTGTAATGATAACGCATTATATGGACGAGGCAGCAAAGGCCGATCGTGTAGTGGTGCTTGACCGCGGAAAAATTTTGTTGGATGATACCCCTCAAAAGGTGTTTGAATACGAGGATATACTTTTAAAATTGGGGCTTGATGTGCCTCATCCGACAGCTCTGGCACATAGATTAAGAGAAAAAGGTATAAACATCAATGGCAATGTTCTTTCGGTAGAGGAATGTGCCGATGAAATACTCAAACAAAGGAAATAACTATGATTGAACTCAGAAACGTAAGTTATTCTTACAGTGCTAACAGCAGTGAAAACACTGTTGCACTGAAGAATATCAATCTGAAAATAAATAAAGGCGAATTTATAGGTGTTGCAGGGCATACAGGTAGCGGAAAGACTACCGTTGCGCAAATTCTCGCAGGACTTATAAACCCTTCTGAAGGTGAAATTTTTGTAAGCGGAGAAGGATTTTCCGATTACAAGAGCGCGGCTCGTGCTCTTCGCAATAAGGTCGGAATAGTCTTTCAGTATCCGGAGCATCAGCTTTTTGAAGAAACTGTCTATCTGGACATCGCATTCGGCCCGAAAAATAAAGGGTTAAGTCAAAAAGAAATCGACGAATGTGTAAGAAAAAGCGCGCGTCTTGCAAACCTTAAAGAAGAACTTTTTGAAAAGTCTCCTTTTGAACTTTCAGGAGGTCAGAAAAGACGTGTCGCAATAGCGGGTGTTCTTGCTACTAATCCTGAAGTTTTGATTCTTGATGAACCTGCTGCAGGACTTGACCCGTCGGGTAGAACTCGTCTTTTGGAGGAACTTCACAGAATCAGGGAGGAAGAGGGAACAACAATTGTTCTCATTTCTCACAGTATGGAAGATTTGGCAGAAAACGTAGACAGAATAATTCTCTTGAATGACGGCGAAAAAATCAAGGATGCCTCAACAAGTGAAGTGTTTGAAGATGTGTCAACGCTTGAAAACTGCTCGCTTGAAATCCCTGAAATCACGAAGATAATCAAGCTTCTTAACGAGGGCGGTATGGATTTGCCTGAAAACATATTTACTGTGAAAGATGCGGTAAATGCAATAGTTGCAGCACTGGAGGTGGAGATATGATCAGAGACATCACCATCGGACAGTATTACGACACAACCTCTCCGATTCATAAATTGGACCCCAGAACAAAAATTTTGTGGACTCTGTTTTATATGATTGCACTTTTTGCAGTTAGTGGATTCTGGTCATATGTTGTAATTACTGCAGTAACTTGCATCATTATTGCACTATCGAAAATCCCCGTAAAATTCATGTTGCGTGGTCTTAAACCGATAATTTTGCTTGTAATTATTACAGCGGCGCTTAATCTGTTTATGACACAGGGCGAGACAGAAGTGTTCGGTAGCGGGATATTCACAATAACTCTTGAAGGCATATATATGGCATCAAAAATGGCTGCAAGAATAATACTTCTTATTATAGGAACATCTATTCTTACTCTTACAACAACGCCTACTGTGCTTACAGGTGGTCTTGAAGTTCTTTTATCACCGCTTAAAAAAATAGGCGTACCGATATCCGTCTTTGTGACAATGATCGGTATAGCTCTTCGTTTCATACCTACTCTTCTTGATGAAACGGATAAAATTATTAAGGCGCAGACATCACGCGGAGCAGATTTTGAAAATAAAAACCCGATAAAGCGTATTAAATCAATGATTCCGATTTTAATACCGCTTTTTGTAAGTGCTTTCAGAAGAGCTGACGAACTTGCTGTTGCAATGGAGTGCCGATGTTATAATGCAGATGCAAACCGTAGCAGTTATCGCAAGTTTGTCTTCGGGAAATGTGATTTGCATGCTCTTGTATCTGCTGTTTTGCTTACAATTATACTTGTTGCTATAAAGGTAGTGCTTTAAATGAATTATAAAATGACAATGGCGTACGACGGTACAAATTATCATGGATGGCAACGCCAGAAAAATGGAATAACGGTGCAGGAAGTTTTGGAAAATATCCTTACAGAAGTTTTTTCGAAAGAAACTGTTGTTACGGGATGTTCAAGAACTGATGCAGGCGTTCATGCGAAGGTGTATGTATGTAATTTCTGTGGGGAAACAACAATCCCCACAGATAAAATACCGTTTGTGCTAAATACAAAATTACCTGACGACATCAGAGTGTACAAGTGCGAAGAGGTCCCTGAAGATTTCAATGCCAGATTTCATACCGTAACAAAAGCGTATGAGTATAAAATTGTAAATCGTGCTTTTCAGGATCCGCTTTTGCGTAACTTTGCATGGCATTACCCCGTAGAACTTGATGTAGAAAAAATGAAAAAGGCTGCGGAAATAATAAAAGGCAAGCATGACTTTGCATCATTTTGCGCGGCAGGAAGTGTCGTCAAATCCACTGTCAGAAACGTTACCGAGCTGACAGTAGAAAAAGTTGGGGATATAATAACTGTACGTGCCGCGGCAGATGGCTTCTTATACAATATGGTTCGCATAATCGTGGGAACTTTGGTTTATGTCGGTAATGGAAAACTTTCTGAAAATGACATAAAAGAGCTTATTGAAAAAAAAGACAGGCGAGAAATGGGGATTACCGCCCCACCGCAAGGACTTTCGCTTGTGGAGGTTAACTATGAATAAACAGAAGATGCTGAATATAATTAAAAACATCGTGGCAATAGCTGTAGTTATTGCAATGTTTATAATTATTTATTATCAGAACAGAGACAGAGATATTTTTAAAATAGGGGAAAATGATGGTAGTGAACTTCTTTCAAGCACCCAGAATGATGCAGCTTTTTACGGCGGAGATATAGCGAGAGTCGAAGATAAAGTTGCTTTCCTGACAACAACTAACTTTACTGTTGTTGATAAAAAGGGAGCGACGGAAAGTTTCCCGATAGCAATTTCAGAACCCACTTTGCATGCAGAGGGAGAGTGGGCAGCATGTTATGATGCAGACTCTAAAGAAATTCTCGTATTTAAAGAAGATTCGCAGGAGTATACCGTAAAAACCAATAATAAAATAATCAGTGCAAAAATGAACAAAAACGGTTATCTTTTGTCTGTAACGGAAAAAGAAGGATATAACTGCGAATGTATGGTCTATAACCGCAAAGGTGAAGCCATTTTTAAATGGGATGTAAGCAAGAGCGAATTTTTAGACGGTGACATAAATGTAGCAAATAATACTATGGCATTGTCGCTTGCATCTGCCGGTAAAGATAAGCTTGTCGGCGAAGTTTGTCTGATTGATATTACAACTGCAGAAGTTATCAAGAAAACAAGCTTTGATTCAGAAATTTTCTATTCTGTAACATTTAATAACGATGATACATATACACTTCTGGGAAGCAGTTCGCTTAAGTACTTTAATTCTGACGGAACTGAAAGATGGTCGTATAACTTCGGAGAAAATGCACTTATAAAAGCCGATGTATCGAAAAAAGACAAATTGATACTTGCTTTTTCATCTGCGAAGATATCAAAAGGAAAGTCTACGGATGTAAAAGTAATTAACAGCCTTGGTGAAGTTGCAGCAGAAAAAAATTACAGTGGCACAATTGATGCTATAAGTCAGAATGAGGACTCAATCGCATTGGCATTCGGTAAAAAAGTCTATATAACAAACGGAAGACTTAAAGAAAAGAAAAAAACAGAGGCGGAATACAATATAAAGAAAATGGTATTGTATAAAGATGGTAAACACGTGTTTGTGCTTGGAAATACGGGTGGTAACGTTATAGAGTAGGGGATGAATTATGGCAGACTTTATTTTAATACTTGTTTTGGTGTTGTTCGCTTTGGACGGATGGAAAAAAGGCTTTATAAGGACTCTTTTAAACTTGTCGTCCACAGTGATTTCATTGGTTTTTGGTATAATTCTTTATAATCCTATATCAAAATTGCTCAGAGAATCTTCCCTGGGCGACTTTGTGGAAGAAAACGTGTATGAATTCCTTTTAAAAAGTGGAGAGGAACTGCTCAAAACTGATATTGCAGTAAAAACAGCAAGCTCAATTGTTGTGAACACAATCAGTTTTATAATGGTCATTATTCTGGCGAAGATTTTTATAACAATACTTTCTAAAGTGCTTAATATTGCTGCAAGATTCCCTGTTATAAAACAAGCTAACAAAGTATTGGGAGTAATAGTCGGAATTTTCAGTGGCCTTATAGTGTGCTATATAGCGGTAGGTGTAATTAAAAATCTTTCTTCAAACGAAATAATTTCTCAAATAAATGAAAGCATTGAAAGTTCATCTCTTGCTATTAAGTTTTATGAAGGTAACTTTGTTGCTGATATACTAGCAAAGATTATGAAATAAAAAAATGCCTGAATCTGCAAGGATCCAGGGATTTTTTTATTTGCCTGCACTTTTTAATACGTTTTTCTGATGAGTTGAGTTTTCCACCCCGCTGCTATGTCCTATTGATTTGTAAAAGTGCAAATCAAAATGTCCGTGTGCGTTGTTACCTTTTATATAATCGTAATTAGTTCCTGCGCCGTAATTGTCGCTACGCCAGCTTGTCCATTCGCCGCCGGGAGCGCCGTCGTTGCCTGCGTGGAGCATACCTGCGGCACTTGCAGCAATTGTTCTTCCGTTGATTTTGATAAGTACGCTACGCTTGTTCCAATTAAAACTACCGCCCCAGATTTCTTTCATTTTTGCTGTATCACTTGCGGTAAGCGGTTCGCAGTCTGCATGACCACTGCCAACAGTTCTTCTTGCATTGAAACTTTTCCCTGTTGCCAGATCTACTACGGTAAAATCAGCATTTATCGGAACCACATACTGTGCTTCGCTGAACCATTCCAGAAGTTCGCCATATCCACTCGGCGCATCTTTCACGGGAATGTGATGTACGGGAATTGACAGCTTCATACCATTATATATGTAACTAGACTCTGTAAGCGAGTTGGAATCGAGGAGTTCCTGAAACGGAATCCCATATTTAATAGCAATGTTCCATAGAGTGTCTCCGCTTGTTACTGTATGTGTTTTATGTGTGACGGATGGAGTGTTTGTTGATGTGTTGTCTGAAGAACCTCCCGAACTTTCTCCTCCCGATGAAGAAGGAATCTGAATTACGTCCCCAATAAATAACGCCGAATTATTTATAGCATTATTTGCTACGAGCAAATCGTTGAGACTTATTCCGTACTTTTGTGAAATAGTCCAGTATGTATCGCCCTTTTGTATGGTGTAAGACGTATATCCGCTTTTGCTCGAAGGAATGGTAATTTTATCTCCTGCATACAGCATAGTATTACTATCGGCGTTGTTGGCTTCAAGTAATGATGAGAGTGTAACACCGCATTTTTTTGCTATAAGGTAAAAAGTATCGCCCTTTTGCACTGTGTATGTGTTAGAAGGTATAGTGATTATCTGACCAATCATCAGTGCCGAGGAAGAATCTGCATCGTTCGCTTTCAGAACGGAATTAAGCGTAGTATTGAATTTTTGAGCGATATTCCAATAAGAATCACCTTTCTGTACACTGTAACTCACATTTGCAAAAGCGCTCGAGGGGATAAGTGCCATGGCAGTAAGCGTAGCTATCATTTTTTTGTTGTTCATAGTTTTCAAACCTTTCTGTCCGCAAAAATATTTCACACCTGCCGCAGACCTGCAGGCTCACACTAAAATATTCTGCAAAAAAGGTGAAAATCTTCTATGTAAATTCTGGGAAAAAATTTAAAAAACCTATTGACAACCTTTAAAAATATTGCTAAAATACCAATGGTTAGTTAAGACTAACTAACCAAAAACAGAAGTAGGTGTTACTATGAATCTTTTCAATGCAGAAGAAGGAAAAGAATATATTATAAAAGAGATTTTGACAAATGATGACGAGCTTGATGCTTTTTTGTTTTCTCTCGGTTGTTACGCCGGAGAGGCAATAACTGTGATATCACGTCTTAGAAGTAGCTGTATCGTCGCTATCAAGGATGGACGATACAATATAGACAGACAGTTGGCACAAGCCATAATCATTTAATTTTTTTCGGATACAGGTTAGTTTAAACTAACTTCGAGATAGGAGAAACTTTATGAAAATCGCATTGGCAGGAAATCCGAATAGCGGTAAAACCTCAATGTACAATATTCTTACAGGTAAAAGTGAACATGTGGGAAATTGGGCAGGTGTAACCGTAGAAAAAAAGGAAGCTCATATCAAAAAGAATTTTTATGATAAAGAAGAAATTATTCTTATTGACCTTCCGGGGACATATTCTATGTCGCCTTTTACAGCGGAGGAAGGTGTTACAAGTTCTTTCATAAAAAACGAGAAACCCGATGTTATAATTAACATCGTTGACGCTACAAATTTAAGCCGTAGTCTGTTTTTTACAACACAGCTACTTGAACTTGGAATTCCTGTTGTGGTTGCCCTTAATAAAAGCGATATTAACGAAAAGAAAAAAACAGTAATAGATACAAAACTTCTTTCAGAAAAGCTCGGTTGTCCTGTTAAAGAAACAGTTTCAACAGAAGGAAGTGGTCTTTCAGAACTTATTCTTGCAGCAGTTTCGTGTATAGGAAAAGACCAGACACCTCCTTTTGTTGAGGAAAAAACAGAGCTTGTCAGCAAATCTTCAGCAAGATCAGCCGACAGAAAACGTTTTGATTTTGTAAATGCTATTGTGAAGAGTGTAGAACACCGCAAAGCATATACGAACAGAATGAATTTTCAGGATAAAATAGACAAATTGATAACAAACAGATGGCTCGGTATCCCTATTTTCGCTGTTGTGATGTTTTTTGTTTTTAATATTTCACAGTCGACCGTAGGTCCGCGTCTGGGTGATGTCCTGACAGGATGGATTGATGCGTTTTATTCAGCTGCAGAAACCTGGCTGGATGGAAGCAACGAACTTTTGAAGGCGATACTTCTTGACGGAATCATAGGTGGTGTAGGAGCTGTGCTTGGATTCTTGCCACTTGTTATGGTTATGTATTTTTTAATTGCTCTTCTCGAAGATTGCGGTTATATGGCTCGCGTAAGCGTGGTGCTTGACCCGATTTTCAAGAAGGTCGGACTTTCAGGAAAATCTGTAATCCCGTTCGTAATCGGAACCGGTTGTGCAATTCCCGGTGTTATGGCATGCCGCACAATCAGGGATGAACGCGAGAGAAGAGCGACAGCTATGCTCGCTCCGTTTATGCCGTGTGGTGCAAAGCTTCCCGTAATAGCGCTTTTTGCAGGTGCGTTTTTCAAAAATGCAACATGGGTTGGAACTCTGATGTATTTTGCAGGCATAATTATAATTTTCTTCGGTGCTCTCATAATAAATGCTATAACAGGAAACAAGAAAAAGTCCTTCTTTATTATGGAACTTCCCGAATATAAATTCCCGAGCGTGACAAGGGCGATTCATTCAATGATTTCTCGTGGTTGGTCTTACATAGTAAAGGCAGGTACGGTAATTCTTCTTTGTAATACGGTTGTACATATTATGCAGACGTTTACTTTGTCTCTCGACGTGGCTGATAAAGCGGACAATTCAATTCTTGCAAGTATCGCAAATCCGCTTTCATATATCCTTATTCCCATAATCGGAATACCGGCATGGCAACTTACGGCGGCGGCAGTTACCGGATTTATTGCAAAAGAAAACGTGGTAGGAACAATTGCTGTTGCTTACCCTGCGATAGCTGGATTTATAAATGAAGACCTTGAAGTAATAGGCGGAAATTCCGAAATTATGGCGGTTCTCGACCTCTCAAATGTGGCAGCTCTTGCGTTTTTGATGTTTAACCTTTTCACACCTCCGTGCTTTGCGGCGATTGGTGCGATGAACTCTGAAATCAAGAGCAAAAAATGGCTTTGGGGCGGAATTGGTCTTCAGTTTGCAACAGGTTATACAGTTTCTTTCCTGGTATATCAGATAGGAACTCTTATTACTACGGGTTCTCTTGGAAATGCGTTTTTCCCCGGGCTTATGGTAGTTGTTGGTATAGTTTTATATATTTCTTATCTTATAGCAAAGGGGCGCAAGATTAATGGTTAATAAAGATATACTTCTTGCTTTGCTGATAGGTGCTATAATTCTTCTTGCAATACTTTACATAGTACGAGCAAAAAGAAGCGGGCACAAATGTATCGGATGCCCTCACAGTAAGCAGTGTAACGGAAATTGCAGTGATAATAATCCACAAAAATAAAAGATATGCAGAACAAAATGTTCTGCATATCTTTTTGTTTTCGGTTTAGTAAATGAAAAAATTGTAAAAAATATATTAAGGTAGTGCTGTTTTGTTGACAATCGTGGTGGTATTATGGTATGATATTTATGTAAAAATGTGTTAAATTGGAAGTGGAATAGTGGACTATTTTGTATCATCTTTAACTGAAATTCTGGCACGACTTATTGTTGTGTTTACAGCAATATCCGTTCATGAACTTTCGCACGGATTTGTTGCATATAAACTTGGTGACCCTACTGCAAAATATGCAGGCAGGCTTACTCTCAACCCAATAGCGCACTTTGACCCGATTGGTGCTCTTTGTATGGTGCTTTTTGGATTTGGCTGGGCAAAACCCGTGCCTGTTAATCCTATGTATTTTACAGATAGAAAGAGGGATAACGCACTCGTTGCTCTTGCAGGACCTGTTTCAAATATAATCCTTGCATTTGCCTCAACAGTTCTTACCGCACTTTTTGAGTGTTTTATACATGTGAATTTCAATAATTTTATAACCGATTTTATTTCTTTGGTTTTAGTACAGCTTGCAGTTGTTAATATAGGATTTGCGGTATTTAATCTTATCCCGTTTCCTCCGCTTGACGGCAGTAAAATTTTAGGTGCGTTTTTATCATATCAGAATTACAATAAACTTTTGATGTATGAACGCCTCGGTTTCCCGATTTTGATGTTGCTTTCATTCACAGGGGTTCTCGGCAGAATTTTGAATATTTTCATATCTCCCTTGATTAGCAGTTGGTGGTGGCTTCTTGAAGCCCTATTAAAATTATTTAGCTAAGGATAAAATGTTATGAGCGAACTTTCTTTCAAAATAGATGTTTTTGAAGGCCCGCTTGACCTTTTACTACATCTTATCAGTAAGAATAAAGTAAGCATATGCGATATTCCGATCTCGGTAATAACCGATCAGTACTTTGCATATATCGAACTTATGCAACAGCTTGATATGGAAGTGGGCGGAGACTTTCTTGTAATGGCGTCACAGCTTTTGTATATAAAATCAAAAATGCTTCTTCCAACTCCGGAAGAGGATGAGGAAGATCCCCGTGCAGAGCTTATTGACCGTCTTGAAGAGTATAAGAGATATAAAGAAATTTCCGAGCAGATGAACGTTTTAAGCCACAGTCGTGACGAGGTTGTTTTCAAAGGTGCAGAACCGCTTAATCTGCCAAAAGTAAAGACTGAAAATAAAGAAATTCCGATAGAAAGACTTTTTGAAGCGTTTTTCTCCGTGATTGACAGAAGTGCAACGCGTAAACCGCTTGACCCGAAAACTTTCAAACGTGTTTTGGGAAGGACAAACTATTCGGTAAGAGCAGCTTCAAAAGGAGTCTTGGGTAAACTAAAAAAAGGAAATAAAACCGAGTTTGTTTCTCTTTTTGAGGGGCTTAGCGTTCGTGGGGAATATGTAGCAACTTTCCTTGCTCTTTTGGAACTTATCAAAGAGAATGTAGTTACTGTAATAGAAGAGGGAGACCGACTCTATTGCGAGAGAGGTGAAAACGATGTGGAACTTGACAATTGGGAAGAATATTGAGTGTGCGCTTGAAGCGGTACTCTTTTCTTTAGGCGAAGCTGTTGAAATAGAAAAGCTTGCAGAAGCGCTTGAGGTCAAGGAAGAAGAAGTAAAAGAAGCGAGTATAGCTCTTCAGAAAAAATATGATGAGGAAAATCGCGGGATTAAAATAATAGAAATTGAAAACTCAATTCAGATGTGCTCTAATCCTGAATATTTTGAGTGTATTAAGAGAGTAACGCAGATTAAAAAACAAGCAGGTCTTTCTTCTGCAGCGCTTGAAACACTTTCTATAATCGCTTATAATCAGCCGGTTACAAAAGGAACAATTGAATTTATACGTGGCGTTGATTCTACATATTCCGTAACAAGACTTTTAGAGAGAGGTCTTATCGATGAGCTTGGTAGAGCAGAAACTCCCGGCAGACCTATTCTTTACGGAACAACGACAGAGTTTTTAAGATGTTTTGGTCTTAAAAATCTTGAAGAACTTCCTCCGCTTCCGGAAAAAGAAGTTCCTGTGGAACAACAGGAAAAAGACCTTATAGAGGAAGTGGCAGAGGAACAAAATGCTGAAACGGAGAATGATGAATAATTGATATACGGTATATGTATAGCGATTGTTATTCTGATTTGTATATTGTTTTTACCCGTCAGGGCTGAACTTCTCTATAAAAAAGAGGGTAGGCTAAAGGTTTCTCTGGCAGGTATTACGGTTTACAGAAAAACAATTGATAGAAAAACGAGCGAAACTCCGAATGAAAAAGTTGAGAAAGCGGATAAGGAAGCTAAAAAGCTTGGAGAAAAGATAGAAGACTTCAAGAACTTTTATAAATTTACAACAAAGCTTCTTGGCAAATATACAAAACTCGATGAAATAACAATTAAAATTGATTTCGGAACGGGAGACGCTCCGTCTACTGCTGTTTTAATCGGTGCTCTTTGGGGTATCGTGTATGGCTTGATAGGCAGAATAGGAAGCATTTGTAAAATAAAAAAACATAATGTTGTAATCAATCCGGAATTTAATAACACAGTTTTTTCCTTTGAAGGAAAATGTATAATAAAAAGCAGTATTGCTTATATTATAATTATTGCGATAACAATTTTGATGAAAATAAAATCCCGCAAGGGTAAGCACACGGGAGTCAAACCCAATATGGTTTTAAGGCAGACGCCTTTTGAGGACGACAAATGAAAAGTGTGCAAATTTTATAAATTTAAGGCATATGGGGTTTGCCTCCCGTGTGCTTAAGGAGGAGTAAATTATGGGCGAACATCCTATCAACAATTTAATGAGCACTGTAATGGAAAACATCAAGGGTATGATTGATGTTGACACTGTTATCGGTGAACCTGTTGAAACATCTAACGGAACAATGATTATTCCGATATCAAGAGTTGGTTTCGGTTTTGCTGCAGGCGGAAGCGACATACCTTCATCTGCTGCAGGGGACAAGTCTTTTGGAGGCGGTAGTGGTGCAGGTGTATCAATTTCTCCTGTAGGATTTCTTGTTGTTACTCCCGACCAGATAAAGATGGTTCCCGTGTCTTCAGGAAGCACACCTGTTGACAAACTTATTGATTATATCCCTGTTGCAATAAATAAGGTCAATGACATTATCACAAAGAAAAAAGAAGACGCTGAATAAGTGAAAAACAGGTGGTTTTGATTAAAAAACCACCTGTTTTATTTTTTTGTAAAAAAAGAACAAAAAATTAACAAAATCAGTTGCGTTTGATAAAATAGTATGATACTATTTTAATGGAATAATTTGAGAGGAGAGTAGCTATGAAATGTATCATAAACGGCAAGCTTATTTTAAAGGATAAGATTGCTCTTGGAATGGCCGTTGTTTTTGACGAAAAAATTGTCGAAATAACAGATGAAAAGAATATTGATAGAAGCAAGTATGAAATAATCGATGCGGAAGGGAAATATATTTCTCCCGGTCTTATTGATATGCATATTCACGGATATCTTGGTGCAGATTCATCGGACGGCAGTGAAGAGGGAATTATAACCATGGCAGAAGGTATCATTAAAAATGGTGTTACCGCGTGGTGTCCCACTACAATGACTGTTTCAATAGAAGAACTCGAGAAGTCTTTTGATTCTATCCGTGCAGTAAAGGATAGCGGTCAATATTATGGCTCAAGAATTCTCGGTGTAAATGCAGAAGGACCTTTCCTTAATATGTCGAAGAAGGGTGCACAGCCCGGCGAACATATTAAGAAACCAGACGCAAACTTCATCAAAAAGCACGCTGATATATTAAAGCTTTTTACAATTGCTCCCGAAGTTGATGGCGCAAAAGAATGTATTGAAGATGTTAAAAAGAACACTGGCATTCTTATTTCGATTGGTCACACAGATGCAACATTTGAACAGGCGATGGATGCATTTGATAATGGTATCGGACATGTTACTCATCTCTTTAACGCAATGACCGCCCTTACTCATCGTGGCCCCGGTGTGGTAGGTGCTGCACTTTCGAGAGATGATGTAACAACCGAATTTATAGCAGATACGTTCCACATAGATAAGGGTCTTTATTCGCTTATTGCCAAGGTAAAGAAGGATAAGCTTTGCCTTATTACAGACTGTATGCGCGCAGGCGGTATGCCTGACGGCGATTACACTCTCGGCGGACAGTTCCTTAATAAAACAGGAATAAAGTGTCTTCTTCCTGATGGTACAATAGCAGGAAGTGTACTTACACTTAATAAAGCGGTATATAATTTCTTCACATATTCACATCTTGAAATCAATGAAGCTGTTAATTGCGCATCACTCAATGTTGCGAAGGCTCTTGGTGTAGATGATGAAATCGGCTCTATTGAAGTTGGTAAGCGTGCCGATATAATAATTGCTGATGAAGAATTTGATATTAAAACAACAATTCTCGGCGGAGAAATAAGATATAAAGGAGAATAATTATGATAATTGCAAAACTCGAACCCGAATTTATCCCTATGATTAAAGCCCTTGATGATTTTAAGGCAGCCGTGGCAAAGGCAGAATCACAGAGCGTTTCTATCGCGGTAGAAAGAAACAGCTCTCTTACTGCTGTATTTGACATTGATGTTTACAAGGAAAACACAGGTCACGACGAAGAAAACTATGCAATCGTTGAAAGAATTATCAAGACACTTCTTTGGGCAAAGGGTGGCTGGAAAGTAACTATCTCCGGCTCAAAGTACATCTATGACCGTATCGCTGCAGATTACTCTGTAGGCGGAGCAAGAGACTTTGACCGCGTTACTATGGAAAGCGTTTACGAAAAAGAATTCGAAGTAGCATATGTTGAAGACGTGAAAGATGCTCCCAAGGAAAACGATACATCTGCACCTGTCGGTCGTCATCTTGATGGCTGCAGAATCGGTTTCGACGCAGGCGGAAGTGACCGTAAGGTTTCTGCTGTTATCGACGGAGAAACAGTATATTCTGAAGAAGTTGTATGGTTCCCCAAAATCAACAGCGATCCTATGTACCACTATGAAGGTATCCTTGCAGCTATGAAAACAGCGGCATCTCATATGCCTCGTGTTGATGCTATCGGCGTATCTTCTGCAGGTATCTATGTAGAAAACAAGATTAAGACAGCATCTCTCTTCCTCAAGGTTGCTCCCGAAGATTACGAAAAACACGTTAAGAATATGTACATCAACGTTGCAAAAGAAATTGGCGATGTTCCGCTTGAAGTTGCCAACGATGGTGATGTAACAGCGCTTGCAGGTGCTATGAGCCTTGAAGACAACAACGTTCTCGGTGTTGCTATGGGTACAAGCGAAGCTGCAGGCTATATTGACAAGAAGGGTAATATCACAGGCTGGCTTAACGAACTCGCTTTCGCTCCCGTTGATTTCAACAAGGGTGCGATGGTTGATGAGTGGAGTGGAGACTACGGCTGTGGTGTTAAGTACTTCTCTCAGGATGGCGTAATCAAACTTGCACCCCGTGCAGGTATCGAACTTGATGAAACTCTTTCACCTGCTGAAAAGCTCAAGGTTGTTCAGGGCCTTATGGAACAGGACGATCCTCGTGCTGCAGACATATATGAAACAATCGGTACATATTTCGGTTATGCAATTGCTTATTACAGCGTTTTCTATGATATTAAGCACGTTCTTATTATGGGTAGAGTAACAAGCGGTAAAGGTGGCACAATTCTTCTTGAAAAGGCAAACGAAGTACTTAAGAATGAATACCCTGAACTTTCCAAAAAGGTTCAGCTTCACATTCCTGATGAAAAGGCAAGAAGAGTAGGACAGTCAGTTGCAGCTGCAAGCCTTCCAAAAATCAAATAATAGGTGATAGAATGAAATATATTACAGATTACAAACTTGAAAATTTCATATTAAACATCAAGTGGGAAGATCTTCCCGAAGAAGTTAAAACCCGTATGAGAGGTTGTTTCCTCGACCTTATGGGCGCTCTCATTTCAGGTAGCAGAAGCAGTCAGTTCGAAACAGGACTTCGTCTTGCAGAAAGACTTTATGGCGAGGGTGACATTCCCGTAATTGGTAGCGAAAAGAAGTTTAACTTTATGGGTGCATCTGCAGCTATGGGTCATTCTTCTAACGCTTATGATATAGACGATGGTCATAACCTTACCCGTACACATCCGGGTACATCATTTGTAGGTGCAATTCTTGCATCTGCGTATGAAAACAATATCACAGTAAAAGAATTCCTTATGGCGATGCTCGTTGCTTATGAAACATCCATAAGAAGCGGTGCAGCAATGATGGAATACTATGACTATGCTCATTCAAGCGGTACATTCGGTGCAGTTGGCGTTGCCGCAGGTGTTGCTAGAATCCTCGGATTTACAAAGGAGGAACTTAATAATGTTCTTTCTATTGCAGACTTCAATGCACCTCTCGTTCCCGGTATCAGAAGCGTCGAGTATCCCTCAATGAACAAAGACGGTGTGCCTTTCGGTGTTATGATCGGTACTCTTGCAATTATGGAATCACTTTCAGGATTCGAGGGTAACAAGAACCTTCTTGAAGGCGAAGACTATAAGCACTATCTTGATGATTTAGGCGAAAATTATGAGGTTATGAACCTTTATTTCAAGCCTTATCCCTGTTGCAGATGGGGACATCCTGCCATTGATGCTTGTGTTTCAACAATGAAAGAGAATGGCATTAAGGTAGAAGATGTTGAAAAGGTTGTAATGAAGACTTTCAACCGTGCAACTCGCCTTTCAAAGATTCATCCCCAGACACCTGACGAGGCGCAGTATAATATCGCTTACCCCGTAGCAACAGCGATTGTTTACGGAACATTCGGTATTGAGCACGTATGGAAAGAAAATCTTGCTGATCCTAAAGTGCTTGAAATGATGAGCAAGCTTTCTTTTGAAACAGATGAAAAGCTTGACGCACAGTTCCCGGCAAAGAGAATTTGTCGCGCGGAAATTACTGATAAGAACGGAAACCTTTATATTTCAAAAGAGTTTGAACCCAGTGGTGAGGCGCATGAGAATATCGGTCTTGACTGGCTTGGTGAAAAGTTCTACAGAATTACAGCACCTCTTATCACAAAGGAAGGGCAGGACAAGGTGCTTGAGCTTATTACTGGCGACGAAAATCTTTCTATCAGAGAGTTTGTAGACACTGTTAATGACAGAAAGTACTGGAAATAAAAAATGGATGGGTTGTATTACAACCCATCCATAAACCTATATTACATTTTTTTCAGGTATTCTTTTGGTGAACATCCAAACTCATTGAAAAACACCCTGTAAAATGTTCTCATCGAACCGAAACCGCTTTCAAATGCGCAGTAGGTGAGAGTATTTTTCTTTTCATGCATAAGCATAAGTGCATTTTTCAGTCGTATAACTGTAATGTACTGATTAAGCGAAATGTTGAAATATGACTTAAAGTATCTTGACAAATGGCTTTCGCTGTATCCGAATTCGGAAGCAAGTGTCGCGAGAGATATGTCCTTGGTGAAATTTTCGTTAATATATAAAAGAATTTTGGAAGATAAATCGGGTTGGTGAAGATCCTGCGTTGTTTCAAAACCGATATTTTCCATAATAAGCCCAAGAATAAGGTAGATATAACCCATTGTTTTTATTTCGTTGGTTGATTTTATATCTACTTCTTGTATAAGTGATTTGATTTTGAGAACAACTTCTTTATCTGTAATGAAGGGATTCGTCACCCTCTTGTGCTCAATTGATTTTATAAATTCTTCGCACATATGAAGAGGGATTATAAAAACACTTGATTTAGAACTTGTCGGTGTTTTGTAAGAGTGAGCATCGTAGCTTAAAGCTACTGACATTTCTCCCGCTTCTACAATTCGTCCCTGATTGTTTACGTAAATCTCCATTTCGCCTTCTTCGACGAAATAAAGTTCTATCTGGGAATGAAAGTGGAAGACACCTTTATCATTCTGATATTCCTTATAAAAGAGCTTATTATTCTTTTCGCGTATGATACCAAATTCTGCTTTCAAATTATCACCTCAACAACAAAAATTGGCATAAAGTAAATAGGAAATGGCGTGACTTTGCCAAAAAATCACGATATAATTGTACCGCATAGTGCAAAAAATGTCAACAAATATTATATTCGTGAGAGGAGATACCCTATGCAGAAACTAAAAAAAGTTGATGTTAAGAAAGTTCTTATCGAATATCTTTACATACTCATAGGTTCTTTTATACTCGCGTTTGCAATAACCTATTTCTTAAATCCCATTAAAATTTCAACCGGTGGTGTAGCGGGTGTAGGTACTGTTTTGTACTATGTGGCAAAAGTCCCGCTTTCAGTTACAACCTTAGCGATAAATGCCGTTCTCTTTATCTTTGGTTACAAGACACTCAGAAGCGGTGCGGTTATGAAAACTGTTGCAGGAATACTTTTCCTTTCAGCGGCTCTTGCAATTACACCTATTTTCGGAGAATATGATAAAGACATCCTTATCTGCTCGATTTTCGGCGGTATATTGGTTGGACTTGGTGTCGGACTTGTTGTTTATAAAGACGGTTCAACAGGCGGCAGCGACTTTGCGGCACTTATTTTTCATAAGTTAATGCCTCATATCTCTGTTGCTACTTTCATACTCTTGATTGATTCAGCGGTAATTATCGCATCCGGTGTAGTTTTCCGTGACTATACAATTATGTTTTATTCAGTTCTGTCTCTCTACATTAGCAGTAAGGTTACAGACTGGGTGCTTGTGAGTGGTGACCATGCAAAATCAGTGTTTATAATTTCTAAAAAGCACGATGAAATCGCAAAAGAAATTATGAGTGATATGGTGCGCGGCGTTACAGGAATATACAGTAAAGGCTGTTATACCGAGGAAGATAATACAATGATTATGTGCGTTGTAAGAAATAAAGAACTTCCCAAACTTTTACAGAAAATAAAAGAAATTGATAAGGATTCGTTCACCATTATTTCCGATGTAAAGGAAGTACAGGGCGAAGGCTTTAAAGAGTTAAATAATTAATTTATAATATAAAATCTTTAAAATTTTTTTAGGAGGTCGTATTATGAAATACGGTATTTTAAAGGACATTAAAGAAGGCGAATTTCGTGTAATTTCTACTCCTGCAGAAGTAATGAGCATCGTTGCTGCAGGTCACGAAGTATGGGCTGAACATGACTGCGGTAAGGCAGCAGGTTTCCCCGACGAAAAGTATATTGAAGCAGGTGCAAAGATTGCTGCTACAAAGGAAGAAATCTGGGCAAACTGCGACATGGTTGCAAAAGTTAAGGAATTCACACCTGTTGAATATCCTCTTATGAGAGAAAACCAGATTATCCTTGGTTGTATCCATCCCGCAGGTCATCCTGAAGAAGTAGATGCTCTTCTTGAAAGCAAGTGTATCTCTTTCACAGCTGAAGATGCTCACAGATTTGGTTCTCCCAACTGTGAAGCAGCAGGTAAGCAGGGTGCTCTTTTCGGTCTTGAATCAATGCTTACAATCAATGGTGGTAAGGGTAAGTTCGTAGGCGGTTTCGCAGGCGCTCCCAGAATGAACGTACTTATTCTCGGTTGCGGCGTTGTTGGTCGCGGTGCTCTTGAAGTTCTCCACGCACTCGGTGCTAACTGTACAGTAATGGATATCAACGTAGGTATCCTTCGCTCTGTTCTTTCTGAGTACAAGAGCTCAATCAACACAATGTTCTGTAACAAGGAAACAATCGCATCTGTTCTTCCTCAGACAGATATGGTTATCAACTGTGTTAAGTGGCCCAAAGAAAGAAAGGATTTCCTCATCGACAAGGAAATGCTTAAGCTTATGGAACCCGGTAGCGTTCTCGTTGATATTTCAAACGACGAACCCGGTGCTATTGAATCAAGCCACGAAACACATCACGACGATCCCCGTTACGTTGTTAACGGCGTAGTTCACTACTGTGTATCTAACATCCCCGGTGCTGTTGCTAACACAACTTCTGTTGCTTACGCTGCAGAAATGCTTCCCATGATCATGAGCCTTCTTAACGACGGCGTTGAAAAGTGCTGCGTAAAGGACGGTTTCTACAGAAGAAGTATGACAACATACAAGGGTTACCTTACACACGAAGAAACAAGTGCTATCCAGAACAAGCCCTGGATTCGTCCCGAGGACGTTCTTGGTATTGCAGATCAGAAGCTTGACTTTGCTCCTCCTGCAACTGTAACACGCTCTACAAATTTCTATAAGAAATAATAGTTGAATCAAAGGGTGTAACGATACCGTTACACCCTTTAAAAATTAAATGAATCAGGCATTATTTAATTGACTGATAAATTCTGTTATGATACAATATTGCTATATATAATGGCTATTTCATAAAAAGACAGATAAGCTTTGAAAGGAAGGGTAAAATTATGAAAAAATTTATGGATGAAAATTTCTTGCTTGAAACAAAAACAGCGCAGAAACTTTATCACGACTATGCAAAGAACAAGATGATTTATGACTACCATTGTCATCTTTCTCCCAAAGAGATTTACGAAGATAAAAATTACTCAAATATTGCTGAAATCTGGCTTGCAGGTGACCATTACAAGTGGAGATTTATGCGCAGTATGGGTACTGAAGAGAGATGCTGTACAGGAGATGCAACAGATTTCGAAAAATTCATGGCATACGCAAAAGCTGTTCAGTACGCTATCGGAAATCCTCTTTATCACTGGACACACCTTGAACTTCAGAGATATTTTGGAATTGATGAATATCTCACCGAGAAAAATGCAGAAAAAATCTGGAATGAAGCAAACGCACAGATATCAGCAGGCGGATTTTCAGCACGTAAACTTATTGAAAAGTCAAATGTAGCTCTTATCGCTACAACAGATGACCCCTGCGATACCCTTGAATACCACAAAATGCTTCGCGAAGATAAGTCGTTCAAAACTCGCGTAGTTCCTACATACAGACCTGATAATGTACTTGGTATCGAAAAGGATACATTTGCTCAGTACATTGCAAAACTTGAAGAGTCAACAGGCGTAGAAGTGAAAGATATAGAATCACTCAAGAAAGCTCTTGTTATAACACTTGACAAGTTTGAGAGCGTTGGCTGTAAGATTTCAGACCATTCAGCATCTGCAATGCCTTTCATATTGGCTGATGAAAAAGAAGTTAACGCTATCTATAAGAAGGCACTCCAGGGAAAAGCAGTTACAGACGAGGAAGCCGAAATCTACAAAACTGCAATTATGCTCTTCCTCGGAAAAGAGTATGCAAAGCGTAATTGGGCAATGCAGCTTCATCTCAGCCCCCTCAGAAACAATAACACAAGAATGTTTGGAAAACTTGGAGCTGATGTCGGCTTTGACTCAATCGACGACCCGATTCAGGCAAAAACACTTTCAGCGTTCCTTAATGAACTTGATAAAGAGGATCTTCTTCCCAAGACGATACTTTACACTCTTAATCCCAAGGACAACTTTGTTCTCGGCACTATGCTCGGTAACTTCCAGACAGGTGGCGTAAAGGGTAAGATTCAGTTCGGCTCCGCTTGGTGGTTCAATGACCACAGAGATGGTATGGAAGAACAGATGAAGGCTCTTGCAAACCTTGGTGCACTTTCTGCATTTGTAGGAATGCTTACAGATTCAAGAAGTTTCCTTTCATATCCCAGACACGAGTATTTCAGAAGAATCCTTTGTAACATTATTGGTATATGGGTGGAAAACGGAGAATTCCCCGAAGACTACGACCTTCTTGGAAAAATCGTTGAAGGTATCAGCTGTGATAATGCAGTAAGCTATTTTGGCATAGAACTTTAATTTCTATATATCAGGTGAAAAGTTATGGGTATTAAAGAACAGGCACTTTTAGAAGTTGCCAATGCGTATCTTAATCGAGGAAATAGAATACAGTATGACCAGCGTTGTATGGACAGAAAGCTTATCACAACACCAAGACGTGATAAGTATGTTTCTCCCGAAACAGCGACGGGGCAAAGGACAGTCTTTCTTGATTGCTCGTCCTTTGTAAATATCGTTTTCTGGGAAGCATTCGGATATGAAATACCCTTTGAACTGACTTGGCATATGGTGGATTACCTTGAACCCAGAGTGTTTCTTTATGCAAGAACGTATGAAGAAACACCAGAGGAAATCGAAGCTATCAAGCAGAAAATCAAGGATACATTAAAACCGGGCGATGTAATGACGTACGACCGTTTCAGTGGCAGCGGACACACTCTTATTTATCTGGGAGAGGGAAAATTTGTGCATTGCGCAACGAACGGAAGACCTAACAGTTACGATTACGGCGAAAAGAAAAGTCGCGAGTATGAAGATGGCGGGCTTTTTGTGATTGATAGTGATGAAGTTATTGATGAGAAAGTTTTTGAAAGTAAGGCTATAAAAAGAATTGCTATTGAAAGACCGCTTGAAGTTGTAGGCGAGCCAACTGCTAAAACAATGGCAAGATTAACTTCTGCTAAAGATCTTATCTGCGGTGTTGAAGTTTCACATCCTGGCGGGCACCATGCATCAAAAGGTGAGAAAGTCACATACAGCGTACTTGTCCGTAATAATGGCAACGAAGATAAAGATATAACCGCTACTTTTGAAGCTCCGAAAGGAACTACGATTGTTACAGAAAGCGAGAAAAAAGAAAAGCTTTCTACAGGGAATGAAACAAAACTCGACTTTGAAGTAATTCTTGATGACGACGAAGAAGTTTTTGTGAACGGACCCAAGGTTTTTGTGAACGGACTTTTAGTGGTTGCTCCGAAGGTGCTTACAGGAAAGTCAATTTCAAAGGAAGAGCTTGCTAAAGTAAGTGAAAACACAGTTAAGAATATAAAAGCAGGTAAAATTGCAGTAGAAGCCGCGTCGGAGGCTTATAAGGAAATTGGAATTAATTTCTCGCCTCTCGAAAAAGAGCTTTTTTATAAGATATTCTACATTCACGATACATTAAGTGGTGATGTTCTTTCAAGGCGCGCACAGATTCCTGCTGAAACGATGGGGGTATATTCTCTTTTTGGAGGAATGGCAGTTATTACACCCGAAAAAATCGCCTATCCGTATGTAAGATGCAATAAGCTTTTAAGACGCGACCTTATTGAGGGCGATATAATTCTTTTATGCGATGATAATTTCGGACTTACTACTTACAGCTCTTATTATAACGGGGAAGAGCTTGTCGGTCGTTTTGAATACGACGGCGAGGTAAAAACTCTTATTGGCGAAGAAGTCGATATCTTTATCGACAGTCTTTTAGGACAGTATTCCTTTGTTGTTTTACGTCCGTCATATCTTATTTAATTAAAGGAGAAAACATATGAGAAAAAAACTACAGGATAAAATGTTTGAGGTTAGTTACCTTTTTGAGCTTTTTATATCAGTAATTGTAGGAATTACGATTTTAGCTTTTGCGGTAAAACTTGTTGTAGACACATTTGATATTTCTACACTTAAGGATGAATCGGTTTCACTCATAAATATTCTTGACAGCGCAATCACTCTTGCAATCGGTGCCGAGCTTATAAAGATGCTTTGTAAGCATACTCCCGAAACGATTATTGAGGTACTTGCTTTCGCACTTGCTCGTCAACTTATTGTTGAACATACAACTCCCATTCAGAACCTTATTACAGTTTGCGCGATTGCAGTGCTCTTTGCGGTGAGAAAGTTCTTCCTGCAGAAACACGATTTGCTTGAAACTCCTGACGGACTTATAGAAGTGGAAGAAAGTGAAAAGGTAGACACAGTATGAAAATCGTTTTACAGCGTGTAAAAGAAGCATCTGTTACCATAGAAGGTAACAAAGTAGGCGAGATAGGGCTGGGATATTTACTCCTCCTTGGTGTGTCAAACGATGACACGCGCGAAATCGCCGATAAAATGATTGAAAAGATTTCCCGCCTTCGCATATTTCAGGATAGCGAGGGTAAGACAAACCTCAATATAGAAGCAGTATCAGGCGAAGTTTTGGTGGTTTCACAGTTTACACTTTACGCTGACTGCAAAAAAGGAAACAGACCTTCGTTTATAAATGCAGGATCTCCCGCACTTGCAGAAGAGCTTTATGAATATGTAAAAGAAAAGTGCAGAACCATTTTTGGGAAAGTGGAATGTGGTCAATTTGGCGCAGATATGGAAGTGGCACTTGTGAACGACGGACCATTCACTTTAGTCCTGGATAGTAATGAGCTTTTTTAATGTTTTTTAAAACAAAGCGATTAAACATTTTGTTTAATCGCTTTGTTTGTTTTTTGTCGAAATAATAGTGGTTTTTACAGAAAAATTATTGAAACAGAGGAAAAAATATGATATAATTTTTGATGGATAATTATGTCTTTTAAAACTATTATTTAATTGAGAAGGTATTAATTATGGCAACTAAGTTCGGAATGAAAAAACATAAGCAACATAACGTCTTTTATACAATAATAGCCGTAATATTATTATGTACGGTATTTTTTGGTGCTTTGTCGTATTTATATACAGATGCAAAGGAAAAGGAATATGAAAATCTTCACGTCCAGACCAAGCAGATTAAAGACGATATTATTTTGCAATTAACGTCGGACAGGGAAAATCTTGAGACCATGGCAAACTTTGCTGCGAAGCTCTATAAAGACGGCGAAGATTACGACCTTTTGTTTGAATCTTTCAAACCGATAGGAATGATTGAAAACATCGGAATATTGAATTCAGACAACACTTTTTCAACCAAGGCCGGGACCTCTGACACCAATGGAGCTCTTTCGTTTGAAGAAGAGAAAAATAAGCGTGCATATATAAGTGGGAAAATAGGAGACATCACCAATAAGGATTATGTACTTATAAGAAGTGCTGTTCCCATTATAGTGGATGGAAAAATCGTTGCTGTATTGTACGGTGCTATAAAACCGGAAAAACTCGCTAAAAGATATATTGATTTAGTACAGGAACTTGACGCCCAGCTTTTTATTTATGAAAAAGATTCAGGTGATATTCTTATAGATACAATTCAAGATGAATTGGAAAACATATCAGCCCTGGAAGATAGAAAGTACAAAAAAGGATATTCGTATGAAACCTTTATAAAAACCGACAAGGGATTTACCGAGTTTGAGTCAAAGTATAAAAACGAGAACCTTCTTTTGCACTACTCCGCAATTGAGGAATTTGGGTGGATGATTGCCCTGGGAAGATATGATTCTCAGGTTTTTGTGGGAACACATAAAACATCGCAGTTGCTTCTTGTTTCGTTTTTTGTTTTGGTTGCAATTATGGCGCTGTATTTGTTGCTTATAATGAAAAACGAAAAAAGTCTTAATGCTGTAACGGCGAGCGCATCTGAAATCAGAAAGGAACTGTTGGAAACTATTGACGGAAAAGAAAATATAGCTGATGCCTTACAGATATTTTGCGAATTCGCCTGTGCGAGAACTACCATATTCTTCGACACGAGTGGCGGATCCTATCACTATATTACGCCAACGTTTGATGAAATTGAACTTGAGGAAAAAGAAAGAAATTATTTCAGAGCTGAACTTATTCGTTATGCGCTTGACTATCATAAACTTAATGGAAAAACAGTTAATGTTCTGTGTGTAAAGCCAAACAAACATATGCTCAGAACAAATCCCTCTTTTTATAAGTTTATGAAGGAGAAAACCATGGAGGAGGTTTCTTTTTCAGCCACAATAAACAATAGAAACCATGTGATAATTCTTGCTGCCATAAATTCAAAACACGGCGACAGAGCAAGAATGCTTGCAGAAAAAATTTCTGCATGTTTTTCAATGGCTCTTTACAACAAAACGCATCTTGACAATACAGAACTTGTCGCAACAACTGATTCTCTTACGGGAGTTGGAAATCGCGTCTTGTACAATAAAGATATTTTAGACTTTGATGAAGAGAAACCTTTGAACTTTTCTTGCATTTATATTGATGTAAATGAACTTCATCTTTGCAACAATAAATACGGACATGCTGCAGGCGATGAAATGTTAATCTACATTGCAAATACTTTAAGCGAAGTGTTTTACGGACAGAAGGTCTACCGAATGGGTGGAGATGAATTTTTAGTATTTTGCAAGAATTCTAACCAGGGAGAAGTTGAAAAAGGTATAAACCTTGTAAAGGAACAACTTAAACTGCGCGAATATCACATTGCGTCAGGTATATCTTACAGAAGCCAAAACACAAATACTAAAGAAATGGTAAGTGAAGCTGAAAAGAGAATGTACGAAGCAAAAGCACAGTATTATCAGAATAAAGAATTGAAAACAAATTCAATAAATTCTGGAGAAGAGTACGTACAGCTGAAAACAGGAATAGTTGAAATTGATACACTTCTTTCAATGCTTAAAGAAAATTACAACGGCATATACCGTGTATCTCTTGACAGCGATAAAGCAAAACGCATTTTGATGCCTGCATATTTGGGATATAACGAAGATGAGGAGCACTATTCAAAACTTTTTACAAAGTATGTGGAAGAATCCGTTAACCCCGATTACCACAGATCGGTGTTAAGCTTTTTGAATTATGATGCTATAAAGAAACAGTTAACTGAAAATAAGCTCCCGAAAATCAGGTATAAAAAGAATAACAACGAAGTTGTTGCTTTGAGTGTTTATAAAATTGGTTCATCAATAACAGACACTCTTTGGGTTTTCTCAAAAGAGTAAACTTTGTTGACAAAAGCTCATCATTGTAATATAATGACAAATAGTCAAATATTTAGCAAAACCGATGAAAGTCGGCGACGCAAAGCAAAGAGGCTAAGGTTTAGTACTATGCCAGTCCAGCTGCAATGATTAAAAGTCTTTGGTAAGGCTTTTTGTTATTGCAGCTTTTGTTTTAGCACAAAAAGAGTACCCCACATATTATGTAATCAAAAAAGATTAAGATAGTGAGGAAAATGAAAATGAGTAATAAATTCGCTGGGAAAATAACTGCACTTTTATCAGGTATGAAAGAGTCATCATACGAAAAAAACCTGCTTCGAAAAATAGAAGAAGGTTTTGAAAATGGAGAGTTTAAAATGTATCTCCAGTTTATTGTTGACAACAAGACTAAGAAAATTGCTTCTGCAGAAGCGTTGTCAAGATGGGAAAATTCAGCGGGAGAGATTATTCCGCCGGTAAAATATATCGGCGTAATGGAGAAGCACTCGATTATTGCACGACTCGACTATCATATGTTCGAGCTTGCCTGCAAGAAGCTCGTAGAGTGGAAGGACACTGAATTTAATGAAATTTCAATCTCTTGCAATTTTACAAGACTTACTATATCCGAAAAGAATTTTGTAGAAACAATAAAGAGTATTTCAGACAAATACGAGTTTGACAGAAGTAAGCTTCTGATAGAAATCACTGAAGATTCAATTGAAAAGAACTTAAAACTTGCTATGAGCAATATGCTGCAGGTGAAAGAGCTTGGATTTCCTATTGCACTTGATGATATCGGAAGTGGATACACCTCGTTTATAAGCTTGTGCGAATATCCTATCGACGTTGTAAAGATTGATCGTGACATTCTTCTTCTTGCTAACGAATGCAAAGGGAAGAAACTTTTAATGGGAATTATCTCTCTTGCGCATAATCTCAATCTGAAGGCAGTTTGCGAAGGTGTTGAAACAGAAACGCAAAACGATTTGATTTCCAAAAGTGAATGTGACTATATCCAGGGCTGGTATTATTCCAAACCGCTTCCCGAAGCGCACGCGGAAAGCTTTGCAAAAGAGTATATGTTGAATTTTTAAAAGGTGAAAAGTGTGAAAAAACTCGTAATACAACTGATTAAATTCGGTGTTGTCGGTGTAATTGCAACACTGATTGATCTGGGCGTTTTGATGTTTCTTAAAGAAGTCATAAATATAGATGTTCTGGTTGCATCAGCGCTCGCTTTTACAGCATCGGTTATTGTGAATTACATATTAAGCATGCTTTTTGTTTTTAAAAGCGATGGCGAAAGTAAAACAAAAGAGTTTATTTTATTCGTCGTTTTAAGCCTTGGTGGATTAGGATTAAATCAGCTTATAATGTGGGTCGGTACAGAATTTTTTACCGTTTACTATCTTTGGGTCAAGGCATTTGCAATGTTATTTGTACCGATGTATAATTTCGTTACACGAAAAATATTTCTGGAGAAAAAAGAAGACAAAAACTAATTACACTAAAAAATCTGTGAAAGGAAGGTGCTCAGGATGCAGACAAAAGATAACAGAATAAAATATAATTTGTTATCGGGTTTTTTGTATCAGGTTATTTTAATTGTTCTGAGTTTCCTTATTCCCAGACTCTATCTTGAAAATTTTGGTTCAGAGGTTAATGGTGTTTTATCTACCATAAAACAGATTTTTGTTTATATGTTCCTGCTTGAAGCAGGCGTGGGGCTTGCTACTACGCAGGCTCTTTATAAACCTGTTGCTGAAAAGGATCACGACAAGGTAAGTGCCATCATATCAGCAACCCACAGTTACTATTTAAAAATAGGTATTCTCTATACAGCGATAGTTCTTTTAATTGCAGTAGTGTATGCGTATATAATTCCTACCGGAGTGGATTCAGGCGTTGTTTTCTGGATTATTATTCTTACTGCACTGCCTGCACTTTTCAGTTATTTCGTACAAACTAAATACAGAATCCTGTTGGAAGTTGATGGCAGAAAATACGTTATCACAAATTCGGAAATAGTTCTTCAGCTTTTGTCTAACGTTGCTAAAATACTTGTACTAGTGCTTACGGACAGCCTTTTGTTGATTCAGCTTGTATATTGTATATTGTCACTTTTACAACTTGGGTATGTATATATCAGTGCAAAACGAAGGTATAAGTGGCTTAACTGTAAGGCAGAACCTGATTTTGAGGCAATTTCTCAAAGAAAGTCGGTTCTTGTTCATCAGTTTTCAGGAATGATTTTCAATAATACCGATGTTTTGCTTTTGTCGTTTTTGTGTGACTTTAAAGTAGTAAGTGTTTATGCAATTTACAATATATTCTTTTCTCAGGTTCAGACATTTATTACGAGTATAACTTCGGGTTTCAGTTTTGCGCTTGGTCAGATGTTTCACACTGATAAAGAAAAGTTTTCAAAGGTTTACAACGCATATGAAACTTTTTATATAATGGCTACTTTTGTTATTTATACTCTTATGGCAGTTTTTCTGTTACCGCTTATTCAGATTTACACAAAAGGAATAAATGATGCTAACTATACTAATGTTTATCTGGTTTTCCTATTTGTCATAATGAATCTTTTGTCAAACGGAAAGCTTCCATCAAATCATGTAGTTGAATTTTCAGGAAAATTTGATGAAACACGCTCCCATGCAATCTGGGAAATGGTTATAAATATTACCGTTTCAATAGTTTCAATTCTCAAATGGGGAATCTGCGGTGCTATTTTAGGTACAATCGTAGCTCTGTTGTACCGAGGGGCAATGATAATTTATTATTCAAACCGAAAAGTGCTTGCTCGCGGTATTTTTAATACATATAAGCTTTGGATAGTTAACGGTGCACTTTTTGCTCTTGTAATGGGAATCTTTTTTGTAGATAGTTTCAGCGGAGTTTCTTTTGTTGATCTTTTGGCAAAAGGAATACTCCATTCACTTTGGATTGTGCCGATGTATATTGTTGTCAATTTCGTATTTTTCAAGGGCACATTCAAAAACTTGCTTGAATTATGGAGGAATAAAGCATGAGTATTCCTAAAGTGATTCACTATTGTTGGTTCGGTAAAGGCGAAATGCCCAAACTCGCCAAAAAGTGTATTAAAAGCTGGAAAAAATATTGTCCTGATTATGAAATAATCTGTTGGAATGAAGAAAACTTCGACCTTGCGCAGAATCGCTATATGCGTGAAGCTTATGAAGCAGGAAAGTGGGCGTTTGTAAGTGATGTTGCAAGGCTTAAAATAATTTACGAAAACGGTGGCATATATTTAGATACTGATGTAGAGATTATAAAACCAATTGACACCTTACTTGAAAATAGTGGGTTTATGGGGTTTGATGAAAAAGGAATCGTTGCAACTGGACTTGGGTTCGGTGCTGAAAAAGGGAATAAAATCGTTGAAGAATTTTTGAAAGATTATGATGACATCCCATTTGTTTTAGAAGACGGAAACTACGACCTTACTCCATGTCCCGACAGGAATACAGACGCACTAAAAAGACTTGGAATGGATGTATCTGTAACTAATCAGACTTTTATGGATGTGGTTTTTCTTCCGCAGGATTATCTTTGCCCAATGGATTATTATACAGGGGAAAAGACCATAACAGAAAATACGTATTCAATACATCATTACTCGGCTTCGTGGACATCCGATGTAACGAAAAGGACGACGCGAATAAAACGAATTATCGGTGTTAAATTATATAACAAACTTTACGGTAAGTTTTTACACAAATTCAAGTGGTTGGAGTGGTAACTTTGCCTGAACAAATAATTGGAAAAATCAAAAAGAATATATTACCACAGTGGAAAATTTGTTTTTTCTCTGCACTCATCATGGGATTTGTCGCTCATATGTACAAGATTACAAGCTGGATTCCTAATTGGGACAGCCTTGTTTTCAGATATGATTCACAAAATATGATTGCAATGGGAAGATGGTTCCTTCCTGTAGCGTGCACGCCGAGTTCATTTTATGATTTGCCTTGGGTTGCAGGTCTCCTTGCAATTATATTCCATGCATTTGGTGCAGTATGTATCTGTAAAATGCTTGATGTTAGAAAAAATATAACTGCGGCACTTATAGGTGCGTTAGTTGCGACATTTCCAACGGTAACATCTGTTATGATGTATAACTACGTAGCGGATGGATATGCGCTTTCTTTTCTTCTTTCTTGCATCGCAGCAATGCTTATTACAAAAGATAAGCCAAACTACATAATTGCTGCAATGCTTATCACTTTTTCAACAGGGATTTATCAGGCATACATAACCGTTACCATAATGCTTTTGCTTTTGCATCTTATACTTGAGCTTATCTACAAGGAAAATACAAAGCAGTCGATTTGCAAAAGCCTTAAGTTCTTACTGACAGGCGCTTGCGGAATGGCACTTTATTATCTGCTTCTTACAGTTATCCGCCTTGTTACAAATACACAGCTTCTTGATTATCAGGGGTTTGGAAATGCAACATCTCTTGATGGGCTTAATATATTGGAATCGCTTTATTGGATAAAGAAATTATTCACATCGTATTTCTTTGACTTTTCAAATGGTGTTAATTCGTTTTCCATAATTAACTGTATTGTTTTTGCCGCAACTATCATTTTCTATCTGGCAGATATAATAAAAAACAGATTGAACATTTCAAAAATTCTGCTTCTTATTGCTTATGTTGTTTTTTTACCGATTGGAGCAAGCGTTCTTACTTTCATAAACAGCGGTATAGATTATCATAATCTTATGAAAATGGGATATTTGGTATATTATTTATTCCTTATATTGCAGTATGAAAAGGCTAATGCAGCAAAATCATGGACAATACTCGGTATTGCATCAGTACTTATTTTCAATTATGTTATTATCGCCAATGTAGGTTATCATAAACTTAATATGGCGTATGAAAAGTCTTACGGTATGCTTATCCGAATCGCTGACAGAATTGAACAGACCGATGGCGCAGATAAATGTGACAGTATAGCAGTTGTTGGCGCGGTTGACGACAGCGAAGATTACAGCGTGAATCTTCCGCCTGATCTCACAGGTGCGACAGACGGTTACATATTGCGTGCTGATGATGAAATTGTGGGACAAAGTGTTTTGTGCAGCGCGTTGAATGACTACTGCGGAAAAAAATACAAATTCCTTACCCATAAAGATAAACAAGGAATAATTGAGATTGCAGATATTGACTCTATGGGTGTTTGGCCGGAGAAAGATTCAATCACTGTAGTTGACAATACAATTGTTATAAAGTTGGGAGATAAGAGGTAAGTAATATGATATATTTTTGTGCGGATGACTACGGTATGTCTAAAGAAAGTAATGACCGCATAGAAGAATGTCTCCAAAACGGAGCATTAAATAAGATAAGTGTTTTGCCAAATGGTGAAATTGCAAATTTTACAAATCGATTAAACAAAACAGAAGTAAAGCTTTCTTTGCATCTTAATCTGGTTGAGGGGCATCCTCTTTCAGATGCCAAAGAGATTAGTTTGCTTGTGGACGATAACGGATGTTTCAAGTACTCTTTCACACTTCTTCTTTTTCTCTCGCTATTACAAAAAAAAGAAGAACTGCGTAGGCAACTCTTTACGGAAATTCAAAATCAGGTTAAATTCTGGAAAGAACAGCTTGGAGAAAATACAGGGATTTTCATAGACTCTCATCAGCATGTACATATGATACCACTTGTTTTCAAAACGCTGTTAGACGTAATAAAAGAGGAAAAACTTCAAGTTGACTCTTTGCGTATTCCGGCAGAACCTATTACGCCATATATAAAAACCCCCTCGCTGTATCTTTCTTATGCGCCGGTGGGACTTGTTAAACAATGGCTTTTGAAATTTCTGGCTTTTGTGAACAGGAAAGAACTTGAAAAATCGCAAATACCGTATTCCTATTTTATGGGAGTACTGTTTTCGGGAAAGATGGATAAAAGGAAAATAAGCAAAATTCTCCCGAAATATTTAAAAATTGCTGAGAAACATAGTAAAGATGTTGAACTCGGATTTCATCCGGGTTACTCGGAAATTGGAGAAAAACTTTTTGACGGCAGTAGAAAAAGTTTTAGTAAATTCTATTTTTCCCCATGGAGAAAAGTCGAGTTTGACACACTATTAAATGACTTGAAAGAAGGATAAAAATGCCTTATATTGAAAAAGAAAAAGTAGACGAGAAAACCAGATTAAAGCTTGAAGCGTTAATTGAAAAATCTTATTTGTCTTATTGGCGCAAAAAAAGACTCTTTGACATCTTTTTTGCGACATTGATTCTGCTGGGATTTCTTCCGCTGATGATTATAATTGCTATTGTAATCTGCATTGACGATCCGAGTGCAGGCCCGTTCTTTAAACAAAAAAGAGTTGGCCGTCACGGGAAAGAGTTTTATATGTATAAATTCCGTACTATGCGACCTGATGCAGAAAAGCTTTTAGATCAACTTAAAGAACAAAATGAAATGGAAGGTCCCGTTTTCAAAATCAAGGAAGACCCCAGAATAACAAGAGTTGGAAAAATCCTTCGCAAATTATCGCTTGATGAACTTATGCAGTTCTTCAATGTTTTCAAAGGGGATATGACCTTGGTCGGCCCCAGACCTCCGCTTCCGAGAGAGGTTGAGTATTATACCGATTATCAGAAACTTCGTCTTCTTGTTACCCCGGGAATTACCTGTACATGGCAGATTCACAAAAACAGAAACGATGTTCCTTTCGAGGAATGGGTGGAAATGGATCTTGATTACATACAGAACAGAACTTTCCCCGGAGATTTACTTATTATGCTTAAAACACCTGTTGTTATGCTCAGCGCAACAGGCAGATAACCGATTTTACGAATGGAGATGTAGCTATGAAAGTTGCAATGCTTGGGCATAAAGTTATCCCGTCAAGACGTGGCGGAATAGAAAATGTGCTTACTTCATTGTGCCCTTTGTTGGCAGAAATGGGAGCGAATGTTACCTGTTATAACCGTTCTGCGGATAAAGTGGAAAATGAATATGTCGGAACCGTTGAAAATAAAAAATATCGTAATGTAACACTGAAGAAGGCGTGGACAATCAATGCACGTGGTCTTTCGGCGATGATTGCTTCGTTTACGGCGGCAATTTGCACGGCTTTTTCAAAATACGATGTAGTACATTTTCATGCAGAAGGTCCCTGCGCTGCAATGTGGATTCCTAAAATGTTTGGAAAGCACTGCGTAGCGACAGTTCATGGACTTGACTGGCAAAGAGAAAAATGGGGAAAAGGATTCGCTTCTAAATATATAAAATTCGGCGAACGTGTTATGGTGAAATGTGCTGATGAAATTATTGTTTTAAGCGAAAGTGCCCGCGAATATTTTAAAAACACTTATAATCGTGAAACGGTGCTTATTCATAACGGAATAGAAAAGCCCGAAAAGAAAGAAGCGGACAAAATTAAGAATTTGTACGGTATTAAGGGTGGAGACTACATTTGTATGGTGTCGCGCCTTACCGCTGAAAAGGGTGTTCACTACCTTATAGACGCATATAACAGTATAAAAACAGATAAGAAGCTTGTTATAGCAGGAGACACGAGTGATACAGATGATTATGTGAAAATGCTTAAGGAAAAGGCAGAGGGAAATCCCAACATTATTTTTACGGGATTCATATCGGGCGATGTCCTAACCGAAATATACAGCAATGCTTACCTGGTTACACTTCCATCGGATATCGAAGGAATGTCGTTGAGCCTTCTCGAGGCGCTTGCATACGGAAATGCGGTCTTGTGTTCGGATATTCCTGAAAACACCCTGGTAACCGAAGATAAGGCTATGCATTTTAAAAAGAGTGATATAAAAGATCTTGCAGACAAATTGCAGATGATGTGCGATGACGAAAGCGTTGTCAATGACCTAAAGAATGGAGCAGACGAATTCATACTCAATAAGTACAACTGGAAAGATGTTGCGACTGCTACATACAACCTGTATGAAAAGGTTATAAGAAATTAAACGAAAGGTAGTTAATTATATGAAGGGATACACACTTAGTGCAAAATCCAAGAAAAAGTTAAGAGTTGCAAAACTCTTTTTAATAAGTCTGGTTTTTGTGTTGATAGCCGCAACGATTGCAGTTATCGGATTCAACTATGTCGGAAACCGAAATTTTAAAGAAAAATTCTACAGTGTAAGCAGTCTTAAGGTTCATAACAAGATTCGAGTTGTTCATATTTCTGATTTGCACAATTCATCATACGGAAAAGAAAATAAAAAACTCATAGACAGGGTTAAAAAATTAAAACCCGACTTAATCATATATACCGGTGATATGATTGATTCAAATGCGAAGTCTGATGAAAGAGTTATTAATTTGTGCTCAACTCTTTCAAAGGTTGCTCCGTCATATTACATATACGGAAATAACGAGGTTAAAAAGTTTTATAACAATCCTTTGACACAAGATTCTCTTGACGAAAAATTCGGTTTTAACAACGAAAACAGAGATCCCCAGAAGCTTTTGGAAATCACTAATTCTTTCGATGAAAAAATTGAAAAAGCAGGGGTAAAGGTTCTTAAAAACGAATTTGATACTTTAACGATCGGAGCTACAAAGGTAGACGTTTATGGCGTTCTTACTTCAAATCCGTCATCATTCTGGTCTTACGGCGGAAAAAGCTTTGACGAATTCATTTTTACAAATGAAAATAATTTAAAAATCACAGCAATCCACGAACCTATGGTTTTTGAAGAATACACTCCCGATACATGGGGCGACCTGATGCTTGCAGGCGACACTCATGGCGGAATAATCAAAGTTCCGCTTATCGGACCACTGTATACTCGCGGAGGAGGGCTTTTCCCGGAAAGAAGCGGACATTATGTCAGCGGAAGATATGAAGTTCAGGGTAGACCTTTGATTGTAAATTCAGGTATTGAAAATAAAAACCTTTTGAGAATTAACAACAAACCGGAAATCGTAGTTGTTGATATAAATAAGTTTTAAATTTGAAAGGAGTGAATGATAGATGTATTCCTCACTTTTACAAAAATTGCCGATTGTGGTAGCAGGTGTATTGTTGCTGATATCTGCCTTCACAATCTATATTCGCTCGAAAAATGTCACCAGAAGTGAATTTTTCAAGATATTTAAAAGCACACGTTGTATAAAGGCATGGATTTTAATTTTTGTTTTTGTTCTTTCAGGTGTGTTTGCCATTTTTAATCATATGAAGGCAAAACATTCAGTGCAGGCGGTGATAGCTCTTAATTATTCAGAGGCTTCGCAGGCACAGAATTCTAACGGAACAAGATATAATATGACGGAAATTATCTGTGATGATGTTGTGGCAAAAGCAATCGAAATGGGTGCTTTTGAAGATGTAACGGTAAAACAGCTTAAAAACTGTTTGTGTGTTTATCCTTATGTTCAGGGTGATGTAAACGACAAGTCCAATTATCATATTTCTACAGAATTTGTTGTTGAATACCACGCCTCAAAACATACCGATCACCTGGATGCTGAAAACGTAATTGCTCTTATTGCAAGTGCCTATAAAGAGTACTACATAGAGAAATATACAGACAATTTCACTCTTACAAACAACGAAGAAAAACCAGACTATTCCACAATGGAATATATGGATATTGTTAATTATCTTAACAAAGAAACCAACTGTGTTTTGAATTACTTATATGGAATGGCAGAAAAGGGTCCCAGCTTTGTTACTGAAAACAATGCTACATTTAATTCGATAGCAGGCAAGGTATATCAGTTCAGAGAAACTCAGATCGAACAGAACCTTAGATCTTTGGTTTTGCAGCACGGTATTGCAAAAAACAAAGCAAACTATATCGACAGGCTTTCTTATCAGAACAAGATTACAGATTTTGAAAGAATGAAGAATGCTGCTTCTTACAATCTTTGTAATATGGCGATACAGATGTATTCCGAAGAAATGACAAGAGTGGTGCTCGTTCCCACTTGGGATGAAAGCGGAAAGTATTATATGGGACGAACCAAGGTTGGTATTGATGAACTTTCCGTTATGGCAACTTCTTTTAGTGACGATGTTGCGACAAGCGAGAAGGAAATAATGGACAACAATCTTGTTATCAGCAAAATGGAGAATGCAACAGCAGACGCATCTGTAACTGCGCAGGCGGACGAACTTATTCTATCAATTGACAAGAGTATAGAAGATTTTACGGTTGAGGCAATTAAGGCGGGCAGAGAATATTCAAATTACATAATGAATCAGTGTATTGCTGTAAGCATTTCGGGCACTTCATTATTGAGCGAACTGAAATCAATAATTCTGTTTGCCGTTTTTGCTTATCTTGCAGCACTGCTCTTTGCAGTTTCAAAAAAGTTTCCTAAAGAATAAACACAAAATATTACAGGAGGGTAAAAAATGAAGAATTTTCATATTATGAGATATTTAAAAAAGCTTCTGCCAATCATTGTAGTTTTTTGTGTTTTAGCCACATATGCAATAAATTTGAACCTTAAAAAATCAAATACTTATGTTGCATCCGAAGTTATACACTACAACGATCCTATGGCAGAGCAGGGACTTACTCCCACAGGTTCAAAGCTGGATGTTAATGAAATTAAATCATCAGCAGTAATGTCAAAAGTTGTTGACAGAATGGGGCTTACAGGTGTTTATTCTGTTGATAGCCTTATATCAAGAATAACAATAATTCCGCTTCCCGATGAAGATAAGATGGCACAGAAATCGGCAAAACTTGAAGAAGGCGAAGAATACGTGTATGAGCCAAGTACATATATCGTCTCATTCACTGCCAGAAATAATGAGGGCGCAGAGTTTGCCAGAACCATTCTTGACGAAACATTGGACGTATATTTTGCAGAATACAGTCAGAAATATGTGAACGTTGCTCCTGCAAAAAATGTTATAGAAAACATTGATAACAGTAATTACGATTACATTGAAATGGTGGAACTGATTGATACAGGAATCGACGAAACGCTGAACACATTGTATCAGAGAACAAGTCAGAATCCTTATTTCAGAGCCACAAGCACAGGCGTATCGTTTAACGACTTGGCAGACGAATTCAATTATTTAAGAAGTGTAAAGCTCTCATCTCTCTTTTCCAAAATTTATAAGTATCAGATTACCAAGAATAAAACAATCTTGATTTCTGACTATAATACAAGAATCGACAGCAACAATATCTTAAACGCAAAGGAAGAAAGTATAGTAGACGACACACTTTCTGTTATTGATGCTTATGTAGAAAAAATGAGAGAGTCAGGCAATACAAATATCACTCATGAGTATATTCTTGACAACGTGCACGAACGCAATCTTGTTGAATCTGAAGAGGGGTATTTTACTGCCGGAGATCAGACTGTAACATATGACGAACTTATTTACGGCTGGAGAGACCACAACGAAAAGAAGGAACATTCTATTATAGATACTGCATATTGCAGATACGTTATTGATACTTTTGAAAAGTGCACAGGGGCATGTGAAAATGGAGAATGTCTTTCATCAGGACAAACCTGTACACAGATTCATAACGAAAACTATGCTGCATTGCAAACAGAAATAGAAGGCGAGATAGAAGCACTTATTTCAGAACTTTCCGTTCTTTACAGCACAACAATGAAGACGAACGACGAGTATAATGAATATCTTGGTGCAAGTTATATTTCTGTTTTATCTTCTGCATCTGTTAAACCGAGTATAAACGTAACTCTTTATACGTTGATTGCATTTTTCTTCCTTGTAATTCTCTGCTGTGGCGGAGCAATTCTCGTGGGAAGACTTGGTGATATTATAAATTATATTTTCTACACAGATCATCTTACCGAACTTAGTAACCGTGCATATTTTGATAAGTATTTAAAATCTATGGATAAAAAACTCCTTGATGACGGAACGGTATACTGTATGGTTGATCTGGCAAACCTTGTGACAATAAATACAGAGCAGGGAAGAAAAGTTGGCGACGATATAATTAAAATGTTTACAACATATCTGAAAGAAGCTTTCGGAAAGACTAACACAGAGTTTATCTATAACGGAAACGGTAGCTTTGTAATTTTGGCGAAAGATGTTGACTATATTACTGTTGAAGACATTATAAGACTTTTCGGTTTAAGAATAGATGACCGCGAAGAATACCGTGATGTGAAGTTGGAATATAAAGTAGGTATAGCAGAAACATTCAAAGAAAATAAGACTGCAAGAAAACTGCTTTCAGAAGCTATTAAAAACAAGAAAGCATACACATCAGAATTGGATAAATAATTTAAAACCTGAAAGGAGGGCAAGAGACGTATGGAAAGCAACTTTGTAAAAACAATCGGAAAAATTTATTTTATGATTGTCGCGGTACTTATGTACTATTTTCTTACCGAGGTAATCAACCTTGGGATTTTCGTTACATTCCGTCACGCATTTGCCCTTCTACTTTTTGCTTCGGCTTTTGTGACTTTTTTATATAAGCCGAATATTGCAAGAGGCGCATCATCGCTTAAATCAACACTGGTATATTGTATGCCTCTTATCGTAACGATTTTAGCATCCTTGTTTATATGGTTTGCAGGGCAGGTTGATGCAAGTGTTATTGCACGAGGACTCTCCGGTGCGTTTGTGTATAACAATATGCTCTCATTCACACTGGCTGCAGTTGCTTTTTTATATGTTTTTGGGGAAAAGGGCATATGGTACAACCTTATTGCAATCCTTATTTCCAATATGTTAATGATTGTTACTGTTATTGCCCAAAACGGAATAGGAGTCTTCTTTTCAGAATTTATTACTCTCATCGTGACGTTTGCGGCAAAAACCGGCGATGTTATCGTTCAGGCAGAAATTCATGAACTTGCATTCTGCTTGGGAGCGTATCTGGTTTTTATGCTTCTAAAACCAAAAAAGAATATAGCGTTTTTGATATTGCTCGGACTAACGTCATTTTGTTTTCTTGCGGCGTTTAAGAGAATCGGTATAATTGCTATTGCGGTTTCGCTTGCATTTGGTTGGTTTTTGAAATTTGTTGCGAAATTCAAAAAAGATACGGCAACGCGCCTTGTTATAATTTTCACTGTTATTCTGATGATTCTTCTGATTGGTTATGTGGGGATTATAAAAATGGATGTGTTTTCAATGCTTGAAAAGATAGGCATTGATACAAGCGGACGCGTTGTAATCTACAACGCTGTAGATAAATTTTATGAGTTTACACCTGAATTTTTGGGAAATGGTATCGGGTTTTTGTCATATCAGTTGAGTACGAATATGAGCGTGGGTGTTTCGGCAGTTCATAATGATTTCCTGCAGTATTTTATTGACCTGGGCTTCTGGGGATATATATTATGGCTGTTTTCTATGACAATACTCCGAGTGTGCTACTTCGGAGCAAAAGGGAAGATTGATAATGCTATTGTAACCTTTGCCCTGAGTCTGTATCTTGTCATAGTATCATCTACCGATAACACCATAAACTTCCCATTGCTCACAACAGTACTTGCCATTATAATGATAGGTCAGGGATTTGATGAGCGTGTGCGAAACACTGAGATGAGACTGTTTGGGCATGTTTCCGATGTCAATAAAAACACGGAGGGAGAATCAGTATTATGAAAATATTAATGGTGAATAAGTTCCTTTATCCAAGAGGCGGTTGCGAAACATATATGTTGAACCTTGCGGAAGAACTCAAGGCCAAAGGTCACGAAGTTGAATACTTCGGCATGTATGATGAAAATAATACAGTGGGAAATTCTCTCGGTTTATATACAGGTAATATGGATTTTCACTCAAAGGGTTTGGCAAGATTTCTCTATCCGTTCAAGATAATCTATTCGGTGGAAGCGTATAGAAAAATCAGCAAAGTTTTAGATGATTTCAAGCCTGATATAGTTCATATGAATAATATCAATTTTCAGCTTACACCATCGGTGATTTATGCTGTCAAGAAGAGAAATATTCCCCTTGTACAGACTGTTCACGACTATCAGATGATTTGTCCTAATCATCTTTTATACAGTTTTGACGAAACAAAGCCTTGCGAACGCTGTATAAACGGCTCGAAATTTAATTGTGCTAAGTACAATTGTATTCACGGCTCAAAGATTAAAAGCATTATAGGTGCAATTGAGGCCAAGTTGTATACTACACTTAAAACTTACAAAAAAGTAGATTTGTATGTCTGCCCGAGCAGATTTTTAGAAAGCAAGCTTTTAAGTGCTTCTGACGTTTATTCGGGAAAGACTTTCACAATACATAATTTTATTGAGAAGAAGCCTATTCCAGAAAAGGTGGCTACAGAAAAACCCTATATTGCTTTTGCGAGCAGACTTTCAAAGGAAAAAGGCATTGATATTTTGTCCGAAGCGGCAAAAATGCTTCCCGATTATTCTTTTGTTATAGCAGGAACAGGCCCGGACGATGAATGTCTGAAAAACATTCCGAATGTTACGATGAAAGGTTTCCTTACCGGAGATGAACTTATTTCCTTGATTGCAAATGCACGAGTAATGATACTGCCTTCTGTGTGGTATGAAAACTGCCCCTTGAACATACTCGAAACCCATTCATTTGGCGTTCCTGTATTAACAATGAACAGTGGCGGTATGGCGGAACTTGTTGAGGATGGTAAAACAGGACTGCTCATTAAAGAACCTACTCCCGAGGCAATAGCACAGGCAATCAAAAAGTGCTTTGAAGACGAAGAATTCTACAGTTCAATAAAGAAGAACTGCGAAGAAATGAGAGATAAGATTATCGAAGTTGGAGACTACTGTGATATTCTTATGGATAAATACCAAGACCTTTTAAATAAGAGGTGAAAAGAATGACATCACCAAAAGTGAGCATTGTCGTACCCGTATATAATACAGAAAAATACCTAAAACAATGTATTGATTCCTTAACCGCACAGACACTTGAGGAAATTGAAATCATTATAATTGACGATGGCTCCAAAGAGGAGTGCGCTCTTTTGTGTGATGAAATTGCAAAAAATGATGAGCGTATAAAGGTTATACATAAAATTAACGAGGGACAAGGTATCGCAAGAAATTGCGGTGTTGATGCTTCGAGCGGAGAGTATGTGGGATTTGTCGATTCGGACGATTTTGTTGCTCCCCAAATGTATGAAAAACTTTATGATGCAGCCAATAAGAATGATGCCGATCTTGTTATGTCCGGAATCAGTTTTGTGGGTGGAAATACCTTCAGTAAAGAAGGCGAATACACCGAGAAAAATTATTTTGACAAAGAAACGATTTTCGAGAATACAGAAATAAAACCGCTTCTTTTAGGAGTAGTTGGTGCATTACCCGACGAACCTGATGATAGTCGCTATGGAGTTAGTGTATGCAAAAATATCTTCAGACGCTCTTTGCTTAATGATGCAAAAGTCAGATTTTTGTCCGAACGCAAAGTGATGAGCGAGGATGCCATCTTTATGGTAGACTACATCAAGTATACAAAAAAAGCGGTGGGAATTCCCGGCACATTCTATCGTTACAGAAGAAATGATGAATCATTTTCTAAATCCTACAAAAGTGACCGTTTTGAAAAAGTCTTAATCTTTTTATCTGAGATTGAAGAACATATCAAAGAAGTGCTAAAAAAAGAAGAGTATGCGCTATATCTGGACAGACTTATTCAAGGATACGGCAGAATTTTATGTTCGCAGGAAATCATGTATGCGCGCGAACAAAAGACAGGATATAGAGCACTTCGTGAAAGACTTGAAAAAATTTGTGCAAGCGAAAAAATCACAAAAACTTTAAATTCATATCCGTGGCATAAATTGCCTAAAAAGCAGGCTGCATTTGCATTTGCTATGAAATACAAGCTCTACTTTATGCAAAAAATCATGGTGGAAATCAGAGCAAAATAGGAGTTAATAGTATGTTGTTTTCAGTAATCGTTCCAATATACAATATTGAAAAATACCTCACAAGATGTATTGACAGTGTGCTTGCACAGTCCTTTGCAGATTATGAGCTTATATTGGTGGATGACGGATCTCCGGATAATTGTGGCACAATTTGTGATGAATACGCCGCAAAGGATAAAAGAATTAAGGTCATTCATAAAGAGAATGGCGGCCTTGTAAGTGCAAGACAGGCGGGAATAAAGGAGGCTGTCGGCGATTATGTATTCCATCTTGACGGAGACGACGCTGTTTTGCCTGATGCACTTGAAAGCGCATACGAAATTATAAAAAAGCACAGCCCCGATATCGTTTCGTTTTCGCACAAACGCTGTATTGACGGAGTTGTAGGCGAGGTTGTTGAAGACCTTGTTGATGAGGGATTATATACTAAACAAGATATGGAGAAAAAGATTTATCCGAATCTTCTGTCTAACAAGGATATGAAAAACCTTTTCTACTTTTTATGGGGAAAAGCTATAAAAAGAGAACTTGCAACAAAGTATCAGCTTATTGTAAACACTAAAATTTCACAAGGCGAGGATGTAAGCTGTACCACTCCTTGCTATCTGGATTCAGATACAGTTTATATGAGTAAAAAACCTATATATCTGTATACTGTACGAAACGATTCTCTTACAACGAATTTCAAAACAGCACAGATAACACAAATAGCCGATACAATCATCGGATTGAGAAATCTTGACATAAAAAAGCCGGGCGATTTTTCCAAACAGATTTCCCGATATTCCTTCTTTATGTGCTTTGCTATTTTGGCGGCAGCCGCAGAAGGGAACCATTTCGGCTCTATAAATGAACTAAAAAAGCTTATAACAGAATCCGTGCATAAAGAAGAGATAAAGAAGGCTGATTTTGAAAATATAACAATCAAAACGCGTATCAGTCTTTTCCTGATGAAGAGAAATATGATTCGCCTGACATTTTATTTTTTGTTTTTATGCAAGCAGATTAAAAAAATAAGAAGGGGTGGTAAAAGATGAATAAAGCACCTGAAATATCATTGATTATGAGTGTATATAACGGTGAAGAGTATCTTGAAGAAGCAATTGAAAGTGTTTTAAAGCAAAGATTTACCGATTGGGAACTTATAGTTATTAACGATTGCTCCACCGATTCAACAGGAGAAATTCTTGAAAAATTCGCATTAAAAGATGCACGTGTAAAAGTATATCCCAACGAGGTTAATTTAAGGCTTCCTTCATCACTTAACAGAGCGATGACATTTGCACAGGGTAAGTATATCGCACGAATGGATGCCGATGACATCTGCCTTCCTGACAGGCTTGAAAAACAATACGCCTTTATGGAAGAAAATTCTGATGTTGCATTGTCTTCGTGCAGATTTATGACTCTTAAAAATGGAGTTATCTCTTCGGGTGGATGCGGGGGTAAAAGTGATAATGAATCACTCAAAGCGTTGCTTTTAGTTACCAACCCGATTCTTCATCCGGGGATTATTGCAAAGGCGGACGTAATAAGAAATCTTGGGTACGATAAAACCTTCACCTGTACCGAGGATATGGAGCTTTGGACAAGGTTTGTTCTTTCTGGACAAAAGATTGAAATTATGTCTGAATACCTTATGATATACCGCCTGCACGACAAACAAATTACCGAAACAACACTTGGAAAGCAGTATAGAGAGGTTGTTGCAATTCAGAAGAAATATATGGCAGAACTGCTTGCTCCAATGGATAGCGAGCAGGAAGCGTTTTATATAAAAGGGGTTTATTTCCGAGATAATAAAGATGTAAATAAATTCTGCGAATTTTACAAGTGGCTGAAATCAGTTAATAAAAAAACCAAAGCTTTTACTGACGAGGCACTTAACTACGCAATGTTTGAAATTTTAGCAGAATACAAGAGAAGAGGCCTTAAAAAGAGCGACCTTGTAAAAGCTATGCTTTCGTTTGGGATACCTTTTCTTATGAAGGAAATTCCTGACCGCAAGAAAAGAGCTCGCCGTGACGGCAATAAGTGCATAGATGCCGCGAATAAAATCGGCCTTATGCAATCAGGTGGAACATTGGAATTTCCAACGTTTTCAAAAAGATAAATTTAGGAGCTTAATGTATGCAACTTTTTGAATATCCGTACATAATTATAACGATTTTCATACTGTGCTTTGTTTTAATTACTGCAATCGGTATATATTTTGCTATGCGTGGAGTAAAAACAGCAACAGGCAATGACGAGAAAGAATTTACAAGCATAAGCAAAATGGAAAATCAGTTTGAAAAGTCAGGCAAATTGCGCGAAAACAGATGTGTTTTGTATATTAATGTATCTTTGGACAATTTCCGCCATTTGTATAGCGAGGAAGAAACTTCAGAAGTTTTTTTCGAAATAAAACGCACTTTGCTTAATTCTTTTTCCGAGGAAGAAAGCTGGATTTCTTCTTACGGAGACAAAAATTTCGTAGTGCTCGCAAAATGGGAGCCTGAAACTGCGCGCAAAACCGTTGAAGAAAGTATATCAGAACTTAATAAAATATTTTTGAAATATAATGCGCTGAGTGTTGTTGGATTGAAAACGGGTTCTTATTTTGCACTTGGTACACAAGTGTCGTTTGACGAGGCAATAGGACGTGCGAAACAGGCATGTATGCTTGCGAAAAATAAAAAAATATCCTATGAGCAGTGGGATGTCAGCAGCGGCAAAGAGCTTGAGAAAAAAATTAAAATCGAGAACAATATAGAGCGTGAAATTGACAATAACCGCTTTTTCCTCGAGTATCAGCCAGTCCTGGATGCGCGAACCAAAAAAATAATAGGTGCCGAGGTTCTGTCTCGTCTTAATTCGGAAAGCGACGGCGTTCTTACTCCCAGAAGTTTTTTATCCGCACTGAATTCAGTAGGACTTAACGATAAGTTTGATTATTATATTTTTGAGAAAAATTGCAAATGGATTGCTAACGACAAACTCCAACGCGAAAAGTACAAATATACCATAAACTTCTCCAGAACAACATTGTGTGAACCGGAGTTTGCCGAAAAAATAATTGCAATTGCACAAAAATACGAAGTTGCTTTTTCTTGTGTAGCAATAGAAATTCTTGAGGATAAAAATATAGTGGGTGAAGCCAGAAAACAGATGATAAAAAATCTGTCAATCCTTAAAGAAAAGGGAATATCAATTTTACTCGATGACTTTGGAAGTGGTTATACAACTTTTGGCGATTTGCAGAATCTTGATATCACAACCGTGAAAATTGATAAAAAAATAACGCAAAATGCCACAACTGATACTGGATTCATCATTTTGAAAAACATTATTCGTACATCTAAGGATATTGGATTCAAGACATTGTGTGAAGGAATTGAAACAAAAGAACAAGAAAAAGCGGTAATAAGAGCTGGTTGTGATATGCTTCAGGGTTATTATTACTACAAACCAATGCCGGTGACAAAGCTTGAAAAATTGTTCGACGAAAACACAGGAGGTGTTTAAATGCTGTCCGTAATCATTCCCGCATATAACGAGGAAGAGTCTGTTGAACGAGCTTATCATACAATATCTGAAATTTTAAAAAATGCTGATATTGAAAATGAAATTATTTTTATTGACGACGGTTCAACTGACAATACATATAAAAAAATCAAATCTCTCACAGATACAGAAAATAACATAGCAGGACTTCATTTTTCTAGAAATTTCGGAAAGGAAGCAGCCATTTCTGCAGGTCTGGCAGGTGCAGTAGGCGACTGTGTTGTCGTAATTGATTGTGACCTTCAGCATCCCCCGGAGAAAATTGTTGAAATGTATCGTCTGTGGCAGGAAGGATACGAAATAGTTGAAGGAATAAAGATTTCTCGAGGCGACGAAGGTAAATTCCGTGGCTGGGCTGCAAAGAGCTTCTACTCCATTATAAGCAAAGTTGTTGGTTTTGATATGTCAAACGCTTCGGATTTTAAACTCCTTGACCGCAAAGTAGTAGATATACTTAATCGTATCCCCGAGAAAAAAGGCTTTTTCAGAGCAATTTCGTTTTGGGTAGGTTACAACAAGGCAACAGTTGAGTTTGAGGTGAATGAAAGGCAGGAAGGTGTTTCAAAATGGTCTACCAAAGGTCTATTGAAATACGCCATCTCAAATATTTCCGCCTATTCAACTGCTCCAATGCAAATCGTAACAGTGCTGGGACTGATAATGCTTATACTAACTGTGATTTTTGGCGTTTGGGCGCTTATTGATAAAATCAGTGGACGTGCGCTTGAAGGTATGACAACGGTTATCATTATCCTTATTTTTATCGGTAGTATAATGATGATAAGTCTTGGCATAATCGGGTATTACGTTGCTCGTATTTATGAGGAAATAAAGGGAAGACCTAAGTACATTGTATCGACATCCTGTAAAAGCAAAAAAGACTGAAATTTAGCTTAGGAGGTGTAATATGGAAAGAAATGTTCTTGTTGACAAGTTGAAAGGCTACGCGTGTTTTCTGGTGCTTTTCGGTCATGTTATTATGGGAATAAGACTTGCCGAAATAAACATTCCACAATTTTTTGAAGGTATGGAAAAATTCATATGGTCTTTTCATGTTGCACTTTTCTTGTTTTTGAGTGGTGTTGTATATAGAGAAACAGGGGAGTGGAAAGGCAAAAAAACAAAATCGGGATTCATACTGCATAAACTTTTGAATCTCGGAGTTCCTTACTTAACTTTTTCGGTTGTGTATATTTTGATAAACAGCTTTGTAGGAGGCGTGAACACAGAGTTCAAGGTTTCTGATATACTCTATATATGGAAAGCTCCCGTTGCTCAATATTGGTTTTTATATGCACTTTTCTTTTTGTTTGTAATATGGACTGTTTTTTCTGGTCTAATTAAAAATTGGCAAATTACACTTATCGTTGTACTGACAGGATATATAGTTCCTCTTTGCGGAGGTTCTCTCGGCTTTTTAGGAACTGTTTTTTCTTCTGCACTTGCTTTTGGTGTAGGAACATCTGTTGGCTTTAAAAAAATATCAAATCCTCCCACCTGGGCAAAATGGATATTCGTGTTCACGCATATAGTGGCCGGAGTTATTTTTGTATCGTTAGACAAAATAGAAACTACGTTTGTTAAAGAATTTATGATACTGCTTGGAATTTATTCAAGTATAATGTTTATTTCCTTGTTGCAGAATTGTAAATTAGTATCCACTTTCCTTGGATTTATGAACAAGTATTCTTTCCAAACGTACCTGCTCCACACAATATTTACTGCAGGTGTAAGAATCCTTCTTCTTCGTGTGAACGTGACGCAGTGGTGGATACATGTTGCCCTGGGAACTGTGTGTGGAATCGTATTTTCAGTTTTGGCATCACAGATTGCAAAGAAAATCAAGTTTTTGGATTTCTTCTTTTTTCCTGCCAAAACATATAAAGCGTTGAAAGGGAAAAAGTAAAATGAAAAAGTTAAAAAGAGTATTTGCGGTTATAAACTATCCGAGAACGCTTGTGGTTTATTTGTGTGCGCTTTGTTCTCCGCATAAAAAACTGATTTGTGAAGACATTACAAGATGGAACGAGATAAATGGTGAAAATATGGGACTTTTCAAATCTCTTAACTGGTATATGACATATAAGAAAGAGTTTCGTAATCTTATACTGCATCGTTTGAAAAATCCGACTCGCTCGATTGTAACGATGATACATTACGCGCTTGGAAGAGTATTTTGGAAACCATTGGACAGCCTTTACATAAACACTGTTGAAATAGGTGGTGGATTGTATATACAGCATGGGTTTTCCACTATTATAAGTGCAAAGAAAATTGGTAAGAACTGCCGAATATATCAGCAGGTAACTATCGGATTCAAGGGAGAGCTTTCTCCCGTGCTCGAGGACAATGTTTCCGTAACATGCGGAGCAAAAGTTCTTGGCGATGTGACTATGCATAAAAACAGCCTTGCCGCAGCAGGAGCTGTTGTTATAAAAGATGTCCCGGAAAACGCTATTGTGGGCGGTGTGCCGGCAAAGGTAATAGCGTATAAAAATGAAGAAAACCTTGATTTTCAAGGTTAAAAAAAGCCGTTTGTAGTATGAATTGCAAACGGCTTTTTTATTGCGAATTGCCGAGATGAGAATGGAAGATTTTATTGACAATAGTTGTAAGGTAAGGTATAATATTATAGAGTGGTTTAAATTATGGGCGACCACAAAGAAAGGGTGAAATGATATGAAAAATATCAGAAAAATTTTATCTGTTTTCTTGGCAATGTTACTTCTTATCTCTGCTGTGCCCGCTACTATGGCAAACAGCGATGTAACAGTAACACTTGACGGAGAAAAAATCGAATTTGACGTTCAGCCTCAGATAATTAACGACAGAACTATGGTTCCGCTTCGTGCTATTTTCGAGGCACTCGGTGCAGAAGTTTCCTGGGACGATGCTACACGCACAGTAACATCAACAAAAGGGGATAAGACAATCACGCTTACCATTGACTCTCCCATAATGTATGTGAATGGTGAGGAAGTTACACTTGACTCTCCTGCAACTATTGTTTCTGACCGAACTCTCGTTCCGGTAAGAGCGATTTCCGAATCATTCGGCTTAAAGGTTGACTGGATTGATAGCACACGCACAGTTGTTATTTTAACCAATACCCTTACAGTTGCAAAGGAATCTTCTCATAAATACTTAAGAACTGTTCATCCCGGCGACACCGTTACCTATACTTTCACAGTAAAGAACGGTACAGAAGAAGCAAAACAGTTTGATATTACTGACAAGGTTCCCGCACTTACTACATATAAAAGTGGCGACGCTGTTGTAGACGGTGACAACCTTACATTCAGCGTAGATGTAGCTGCAGGCGAAACAAAAACACTTTCTTACGCAGTTACAGTAACTGACGATCTTGCAAAGCGCGGCACTCCCATCGTATCCGATGGCGCAGAGTATCTTGGAAACAAGATTCCCTGCGAAGATGTTTATATTGGAGTAACCTTTAACGACTACGATATGGAAAAAGTCGTTCAGGCAATGCACGCTCTTCGCAATTCAGAGTTTACCGGTAAAGACCTTCTTGCATACTATTTCAGAGTTGCATTCAGCCTTAACAATTCTATTGCCGAACATGCACCTGCAGTAGCAAATGCACTTTTCGTTGATACAACTCTTGCCAATACTGAAAGCTATACAAGTATCGTAATACCCGGTCTTTACGGCGGAAAGAAGATTGACGACTCGCACAAGGCTCGTTTTAAAGGCGACGCTACTGAGAAGATTTCATTTAAGGATGTTTTCCCCGGCGACGTGCTTATCGTGCTTCCGTCTGCAGCTGACCCCTCTGGCGCAAAAATGTACGCAAGCGACGGAATAACTCTCTTTGATATTACAGGTAAGATGACAGAGGTTAATGCTGATTCTGTCCTTGCACACGCTTATGAAAACGACTATTTTGCCGTTCTTCGTCCTATTTCCGCTTCATCAAGCGTTGCATTCATGCGCTCTGATGCTCCCTACGAGGCAGCTTCCGATGTTGAAAAAGCAGTAATGGCAACCGCAGAAGCATTCCTTCTTCGCGGATATAATATACAGTATGCTGATATTCACCTTGCAAAGGCCCTTTATCGTTGGGAAAGAGGAAAATCCCCTGAAGATTACACAACTGACGAAACCGGCTATACAAACTGTACCGGATACATGCACGATATTTATTATAACGCACTTGGTTGGGACTACGGTGATCACGTCCTTTATGAATCACCTGAATCATGGTTTGTATTTGATTATAATTTAAC
>JAZREK010000025.1:0-18124 GCA_045660765.1 Clostridia bacterium | reverse complement strand
TACTTCAGAACAACTGACGTTACAGGCGTAATCGAACTTCCTGCAGGCACAGAAATGTGTATGCCTGGCGATAACGTAACAATCTCTGTTGAGCTTATTACACCTATCGCTATCGAAGAAGGTCTTCGTTTCGCTATCCGTGAAGGTGGTAGAACAGTTGGTTCAGGCGTAGTTTCAGCTATCGAAGCTTAATCTATACTAACCTATTAAAAGAGTGTGCATTTTGCACACTCTTTTTTGTTGGAAAATTTCAAAAAGTGTAACGACTTTCGGCAAACGGTGTTATACAGTAGTGCAGTAAGACTTGAACCCCTATTGGTTTTAACAGGGAAATTTCTCTTAAAACTGTGTCAAAGTCCTTGATAATACGGAAGTATTAACTTCGGCCTTTTCCTTGTTTTATAAAAAATTGCCACTGTTAAAACTGCTCGCATCTCAAACGAATTATTTTTAGGAGAATTTTAATGCAGAGGTCGCAGATGGGCTGACGCCCTTCAAGACCGATAAGTTGAAAGACTTCAAAAATAATTCGTTTGAGACAATAGGTGTTCGAGTCTTACTGCACGATCTTTACAAAAAGGAAAGGAAACTGTATAATGGAAACAGCTGAAAGCAAAAAGTGGAAAATGTGGAGGGCATTCCCAGATTTAGAAACATGCTATATTTGTCGGGAAAAACATGGGGGAATTTATGAAATAAAAGAAAAAGTGATTCCTTCGCCACCTCTGCATTTGTTTTGTCGGTGCCAAATTGTAAGACTCAGAGCAATTCTTGCGGGAAATGCTACTAAGTTAGGAGAAATGGGAGCTGATTGGTGGCTAAAGTATTATGGGAAACTGCCTGATTATTATATAAGCAGGGAAGAAGCTAAATCATTAGGTTGGAAACCCAAAAAAGCTAATTTGGGACAGTCTGCACCAGGAAAAATGATGTTGGGGGGAGAATATTTCAATGACAATGGAAAACTGCCTCAAAAAGCAGGGCGAAAATGGTATGAGGCAGACATTAATTATGAGACAGGAAAAAGAAACAGCTCGAGAATTATTTTTTCAAATGATGGACTAATTTTTGTTACATATGATCACTACGAAACTTTTTACGAAATTAAATGAGGAGGGTGCTTCATGGAACAGATAACAGTAGATTTTACAGGGTGTAAATATTGGGGAGAAATACATAAAGTCTTAAAGAATACTTTTGATTTCCCCGATTATTACGGAGAAAATATTGATGCCTTGTGGGATTGTTTGCGTGATTATAATGATGAAGATACAATTCAGGTTTATGTCAAAGGTGTAAATCAAATACCCAAGGAATTATCGGAACATATGAAAGGCATTTTAAAAATATTTGATCGTGTGCATAAAGAGACTCCCAATATAACCTTTGAGGTGATAGACTAAAATATACTAAACCTAATAAAAACGACTCTCCATTCCGAATGGAGAGTCGTTTTTTGCGTGAAGATTAAAAATGGTTTATTTTGTTAACTGATAGATGAGCTTTAATGTGAGAGAATACACTTTCTGCCTCTTCTGGAGTAGCGGTTAAAACCTTTATTTCTCTTCCGGGCCACATACGATGTGTTTCATCATCAGGCAGTTCCCCATCATAATTGAAAGTTAAAAATAAATTGCCGTTTGATTTTCGATAACTACATACATCAAAGGCATCTGCAATATAGTACTGTGTTTTGCCTTGGGTTGGAATATATTTGGTTATACATACTTTGTTGCTTGGTTTAAGAATAGCCAATTCTCCTCTTAGATTAAACACAATATCGTCATCTGTGAATGCAAAGTTTGGGAAGAGTTCTCTAATAGAAGTTTTCAAATTATTTCTATGGTAGTCGTGAAAATTGAAATTTCCAATCTTATCTTCCAAAGGCTGGATGTTTTTTTCAGGATATTCGGCGCATATATTGAGAGCGCTACTCACCCTTTCAATCATTCCCTCGATTTCCGTGTGAGATTTCAGCAATTTAATATTTTCTATCCATAGCTTTCTTTGGGGTTCAGGGAGTTCTTTCGTATAGGAGAGAAAATTGTTTTTTCCGGTTGCATTGCCTTTCTCTCCGGATAAATAGCAGTAGGATGATGCCAAAACATATTTGCCTTTTTTATCTCCGTAAAGCCTGCCTAAATTATTCAAAGTAATATCCGAATCGTACCCTTTCAGCAGAGCTTTTTCATAATAGTAAATAGCGGAATCATAATCAATAAATTTGCTGTCTTTTGTCCCACCTCGCGTACCATCGTACAAGGAAGCCATATTGTGGTAAGCTATACCGATATCGGCACTTTTTAAGTGCATAAAGGATTTTTCGATGTCAAAATCTGAAAAATCTTTTTCACTATACAAAAAACCGAGATTATTCAGCAAATTTGCATAATTGGGATCTATGTCATATGCCAATTTATAGTAGTGAAAAGCTTTTTGGAAGTTACTCAAATTGCTATAGTGCAGTCCTAGTAAGTTATATGCTCTTACAGAACCCTCGGTTGCCACTTCTAGTAAGGCGGAAACTTTTTCATCAGATGATTTTGAAAGGGCAGATGTTATTCTGCTATCCCAAGTTGTTTTGTCGACAACTTTAGGACTTTTTAATGTTTCTGGCGTATCGCTCGTTGCTTGAGGAGAATTCGAGTTTTCTAAATTGTTTTTTGATACCGCTTTTGCCTGTGCTTTTTGGGCTGTAGCAGATTTAAGTTGAGAACGAGCCTGATTGTTTTTTAAAATAGCCGATAAAAATTCAAGAATAGACGCAGCGGCAGAGGCCTCATTGCCTGTCACAGAAACATTCTCAACAAAATAGCGCCCATTGTGGTTGAAATTAAGTTTTAATTTTAATTCTTTTATATATTGTACTTGTTCTTCGCGGATTTCTCTTATAATTCCAACTCCAGTTATCCCTGAAAGAATACCATCTGCGAGTCCTTGGGAAAAGGAAGCATTGCTCTCGGTTTTATAATCGTAAATTACTTCATAGTTGACTTCCTGCAGGGCGTCAAAAGGTATAATAGTATAATTATCATTGTGTCGGGATGCAAATAACCTGCGAGTAGAATCCGCGTGGAAGAATTCATTAAGTGAAACATCTTTGTTGAAACCATAATACCCATTGCGTTTAGCTGTTTCAGTTAGCAGATTAGTATCTTTCTGTTCTTTAATGCTATAATATGTTCCCAGACCAATACAAGCAAATAAAATGATTATAAAAATAAACATAATAATTATAACCTCCCTTTTTTTTCATTCTATCATTCGATTTGACAGATGTCAACAGTATGCACCCGATGGTTACAAGCACATTATAAAATCTATATGGTTAACATGTTATGTCATGTTTCTTTTTTATTGCACATAAGCAAATGTTGTGGTAGAATTATTTTATATGTTAAAAAATGCGAGGAGAATGGTGTTATGGAAAAAGTCGCCATTGTTTATGCATCTACACATCATAAAAATACTTATAAATTAGTGAAGGCAATTGCCGATAAATACGATATAACACAAATTGATGCTGCAAAAGAGGAAAATGCAGATTTATCAGAATTTGATTTGATAGGACTTGCATCAGGAATTGATTTTGGTAAGTTTTATGAGTCTATTGAAAAGTTTCTTGAGAATAACTTGCCGGAAAACAAGAAGGTTTTCTTTTTATATACTTGTGCAAAGGATAATGGAAAATTCACCCAGTCAATAAAGGAAAAAGCACTTGCGAAAAAAGCCGAAATAATGGGCGAATATGGTTGTAGGGGGTATAATACCTACGGCCCGTTGAAACTGATTGGCGGAATGAATAAGAAAAATCCCACAAGTGATGAAATAGCAGATGCAGTTTCTTTTTTTGAAACATTGATTAAATAACATTTTACTGCAAAACAGGTGATGATATGATAAACGAGATTATGAAAAAACTTGATTTTCAGGCCGAGGCGATAGATTGCTTCAACGACTGCTTTGGAAAAGTGAATGAAAACGAAGAAGCAAAAGAGCTTTTCAAAACTGCCGAGGATAAGGTTTTCAACAGCGAGGACAATCTTGAATACTATCCTTACATAGAAAAGGCGGCAGAAATCCTTGGCGAGAATGTGCATACAGTGAATATGACGTTCTGGCTTATGTGCACAATTCCACTCAAGGAAGTTTACAAGGAAAACAATCTCTCCGACGAAATGTACTACGATACAGTTTCCGACTTGAAATACAAACTCAACGAATGTAAAAAAATGCACGACGTATGGGGGATTTACGTAACGTGGTTCGCGCCATTTTTCAAGCTCAAGAGATTTGCGTTCGGCAGACTTCAGTACGATGTCAGTGTGTGGGAAAAGGGCGATTATCACGGTATCAAGGACGGAGACTTATCCTTCAAAATGCACGTTCCGTCAGGCTCTCCGCTTACAATTGATACGGCGTATGATTCGTTCAGGAAACTTTATAACCATTATAAAGACGAATTAAAAGACGGAATTTTACCTGTTACACTTCGTACATGGTTTACATACGCGCCTATCATGGCGCTTTTAAAGGAAGAATCAAACCTTAAAAAATTCTGTGACCTTTTTGATATAGTATCAAGCGAAGAAATAGGAAACAAATACGGATATATGAATTATGTTTTTGATACAAATTACGAATCGGAAGAAACTCTTAAAAACCTGCCTGAAGACACATCTCTTCGCAGAGCGATTAAAAAATATCTTCTCGACGGAAACTACTTCGGCGAGGGAACGGGAATCATACTTTTTGATGGCGAAAAAATAATAAACAAATAAGCTGCACAGTTTGGGGACGGGGCAATTTTTGTGCAATGCATTTTGGTTGAATAAAGCTCCATTATATGATATAATAACTCCATATCACACAGAAAAGGATAATCAAATGAGTATTTTAAATGTTGAAAACGTAACACACGGCTTTGGCGGTCGTGAAATCTTAGATAATGCATCATTCCGCTTGCTCAAGGGCGAGCATATCGGTCTTGTCGGTGCAAACGGCGAAGGAAAATCCACTTTCCTCAACATCATCACAGGTAAGCTCTCTCCCGACTCGGGCAAGGTTGAGTGGTGTAAGCACATCACGACAGGTTACCTTGACCAGTATTCAACTCTTGAAAAAGGAAAGACAATCCGCGACGTATTGCGCGATGCTTTCAAGCACCTTTCAGACCTCGAAGCTGAAATGCTGGCGATGTACGAAAAAATGGCAGACGCATCCGACGATGAAGTTGCCGAAATGATGGAGGAAGTAGGGGATATTCAGGACATTCTTGAAACATCGGGTTATTATATCATAGACTCCAAAATCAACGAATGTGCAAACGGTCTCGGTCTTAACGAAATCGGACTTGACCGCGATGTAACCGAGCTTTCAGGTGGACAGAGAGCAAAGGTTCTCCTTGCGAAACTGCTCCTTGAAAACCCGATGATTCTCATCCTTGACGAACCGACTAACTTCCTCGACGAAAACCATATCATCTGGCTCAAGAGCTTCCTTCAGGAATACGAAAACGCGTTCATTCTCGTATCGCACGACATTCCGTTCCTGAACGATGTTGTAAACGTAATTTATCATATAGAAAACTGTATCCTGACAAGATACAAAGGTGACTACAACGACTTTATGCGTATGTACGAACTGAAAAAGAGACAGATTGAGCAGGCGTATAATAAACAGCAGAAAGAAATCGCCGACCTTGAAGAATTTGTTGCGAAGAATAAGGCGCGTGCCGCAACGGCAACTCTTGCGCGTTCGAGACAGCGTCAGCTTGACAAAATGGATATTATAACCCTTGCCCCTGAAAAGGTTAAGCCCACATTCGCGTTCAAAACTGCGCGAACAACCGGCAGAGTTGTTATCGAGGCAAAGGATTTGGTTCTCGGTTATAACGAACCGCTTACAAGTCCCATCAACCTCATCGTTGAACGAAATAAAAAGATAGCGGTTAAGGGAACGAACGGTATCGGAAAATCTACGCTGATGAAAACGCTTCTCGGAATTATCCCTCCGTATGAAGGAACTGTCAGCCGTGACCAGTTCGTGCAGGAAGGCTACTTTGAACAGGAAGAAGTTTCAAGCGACAAAACAGCACTTGCTGAAATATGGGATGAATACCCTGCGATGACAAACGCTGAAGTAAGAGCAGCGCTTGCCAAGTGCGGCCTCACGACAGAACATATCACATCACAGATGAAGGTTCTCTCTGGTGGCGAAAATGCCAAGGTGCGTCTTTGCCGTCTTATGCTTCGTGAAGTAAATCTCCTTGTGCTTGACGAACCGACGAACCACCTCGACGTTATGGCGAAGGACGAGCTTAAGCGCGCGGTATCGGAATTTCGTGGAACAGTTCTTCTCGTAAGCCACGAACCTGAATTTTACGAAGGTGTAGTTGACGAGGTTATAAACCTCGAGAACGTATCTAATAAATGCATATAAGGATTTTTACAAGAGAAGAGGGAAAATAATGGAAGAAAAACGTTGTGAATTTTGTGGCACAGAATTAAAAAACGGAGAATCTCAATGCCCGGGCTGTGGAAGCGAAGTCTTTTTCAACGAACCTAAAAGAAACCGTAACGAGGGAACGGTAATGAGAGATTGGAAAAAAGGCGGAGCGGTAGCAACAGTTCTTATTTGCATTTTGCTGATTGCAATCCGTTGTGTGGTAAATCTCAAAATTAATAAACTTGAAGAAGATAAAAGAGAACAAGAATTCCAGCAAGAAATGAATGAAAGATACCAGAAAGAGAAGGAAAACAAACACAAAAAAAATGTGGCTGCATATCTTCCGGGATACGTTGAAAATGGAAAATTCATATCCACCCACTTTGATTTTCAGATAGATCTGGACGGGAAGTGGATTGAGTTTTCACAGAAAGATCTGGAAGCATATGAAAAAACAAGACGAAAAGATGCCATAGATACAGATAAAGCGAATATCAAAAAAGAGGCATTAGCCCAAAATAAAGGAATTGACGAAAAAGAATTAGAAAAAGAACTCAAAGAGTGGGAAGATACTTATTACTTTGAAATCGAACATGGCGGAACTTTTATAAAAAATAATGAGTTTGCCGGAGAGTTTACAATGGTTGCATGGAGTGTATTAGGCATAGAAGATGTCAGCACTAATCAGCAAGTAGAGAATATGAAAAACTCCTTTGGTGACGATGTAATCAATCTGACTACAGGGTATGAAAAAATAGGAGAAGGCTATTACGATAAGATTCAGTGGGAATCTTCTAAAAATAAGGATGTCGTAGTTACGATGTTTATAAGAAAAAAAGACGGAATAATGTGTCAAATAGAATGTAGAGCTCCGAAAAAGTACAGCAACGAACTTGTAGAATCTTTATTGAAAAGTATAAGCTATTACGGAATGTAAAAGTAATAAAACGCAACACTATATAGTGTTGCGTTTTTCTTTATCCCATATAATCTTCAATGAATTTTATGATATCTGCGATCGAATCAAACTCAATCCCTTTTTGCAACTTTTCCCGATCACTCTTGGGAAGTAAATTGACAGGGACATCGTACTCGCTGTGAATTTGTTCATCGCCATTAGAGTACCTTATAAAAAGAGAAATTTTATTTTCGTTTTCTCGCAGGATGTATGCTTCTTTTGATACTTCGACTGTTTTTTGACTGACAGTTTTTGTGTCAGGGACATTAGTGACTGAAGAGGCTTCTTCCTTTTCAGCTCGTGCAGAAGGAACAACAACATCGGCCTGTCCTCGCGTTCCATAGATATAACCTGCCATCGAAAATATAAAAATTCCAATAAAAACACCCGAAAAAGCTAAAAAAGTCTTGAACCTCATAAAAAAACACCGCCTAAAAATACCTTTGTGTTCCTTATTATGAAGTTTTTTTGTAAAAATATACGTATAAACATAGCTTTTTAGCAAGATAAATGCTCTTTGTAACACTTTTTTAATTCTTTGGTGTTATACTCTATAGTGTATTGGTATAAAATGAGTTAAATTTTGTTATAGGAGGTGCGCTTTATGGAAAAGAAATCGGAAAAGGCTGAAGTTAAAAAGACCGGTTCAAAGAAGACAGGCGAAACAAAGAAATCTGTTGAGAAGAAAACAGGTGCGAAGAAGCCTGCTTCCAAGAAGACTAAACCTAAAGAGACTACAAAGCGCAAAATATTAAAATTTGTTAAGAGGTTTTTTATCGGCTTGGCTTTAACAATAGGCTTGCTGATAATTGCTGTATTAGGTTTGATTGTCGGCTCACTTGCAGGTTATGTTGAGGACGTAGAGCTTATTGATGTTGAAAACATGCGACTCAATCTTACTTCTATAGTATATATGGAAGATCCTGAAACAGGCGAAATGGTTGAGTGTGAACAGCTTTACGATACTGAACATCGTATCTGGGTGTCAAGTAAGCAGATTCCCGATCACCTCAAAGATGCTTTTGTAGCAATCGAAGATGAGCGTTTCTATTCTCATAAGGGTATTGATATAAAGCGTTTTACAGGTGCGGCAATGCAGTATATCAGCAAAAAGGGTAGCTCAAGCTACGGTGGTAGTACCATAACACAGCAGCTGATTAAAAATCTTACTCAGGAAGACGATTATTCTATCAAGCGTAAGATACAGGAAGTTTATCGTGCTTTCAACCTTGAGAGAGAACTTTCAAAAGAAGAAATTCTTGAATACTACCTCAACACTATCTATCTTGGACAGAAGTGTAACGGTGTACAGAGTGCTTCTATGAAATATTTCGGAAAGGATGTTTCGGAGCTTTCACTTGCAGAATGTGCGACAATTGCAGGTATAACTCAGTTCCCCACAAAGTACGATCCGCTTATAAATCCTGAAAATAACAAGGCAAGACAGCTTGTAATTCTTAAAAAAATGTATGATCTCGGATTTATTTCTGCAGCAGAATACAAGCAGGCAAAGAACGAGGAACTCGTATTTGTAAAGAAAAATCCCGAGGAAGAAGAACACTATCACTCCTACTTTACAGATGCTGTAATTGACCAGATTATAGAGGATTTGATGGAACAGTACAACTACACAAAACCGTACGCATCACAGGTTCTCTTTAACGGCGGTCTTAAAATCTATCTTTCAGTAGATCAGAAAATGCAGGCTCATATGGATGCAGTATATAGCGATCCCAACGCATTCCAGAGAGCTGCGGGTGAGGTTCAGCCTCAGTCGGCAATGGTAATTATGGACCCGTATACAGGCCTTGTTAAGGCTCTTGTGGGTGGTCGTGGCGAAAAGGAAGGTAACAGAACACTCAATCGTGCAACCCAGACTCTTCGTCAGCCCGGCTCTACTATTAAGCCCATTTCAACATATGCTCCCGCAATTGAATATGGCCTTATAACACCGGATACAGTAATAAATGATGCTCCCATAAAATTCGGAGGTTGGGCTCCGAGAAATGACGACCGTGCTTTCAGAGGAAGAATTACGGTTGCAACAGCTCTCAGAGGATCAAGAAACGTTCCCGCAGTAAAGATTTGTGACTATCTCACTGCAGAAGCATCATTCAACTATATGAAGAATATTCTTCATTTTGATACTTTGGTAGAATACAGAAAGACCCCTGAAAGAAGCTTTACTGACGTTGGACTTGCTCCTATTGCATTGGGCGGTCTTACAGATGGTGTTACGGTTCTTGATATGTGTGCTGCCTACTGTATATTCCCCAATGGTGGTAAATATATAAAGCCGTCACTTTATACAAAAGTTCTTGACTCGGACGGAAAAGTTCTTCTCGAACACAAAGGTACAAAGCAGATAGCGCTCAGTCAGACTACATCAGAATCTATGGTATCTATGCTTAAGAGCGCGGTTGACGGCGGTACAGGTACAGCTGCGAGAATCCCCGGTATGCGAGTTGCAGGTAAAACAGGTACAACTTCAAGCAACCGTGACAGATGGTTCGTAGGCTTCACTCCGTACTATGTTGGTGCAGTTTGGTTTGGATATGATCAGCCTGCATCGCTTCGCGGATTCTCACCGAACCCCGCTGCTGTAGCATGGAGAAAAGTTATGCAGCCTATCCACGAAGGCCTTCCCGACAAGCCTTTCTTTGAGCATCTTGAAAGCGGAAAGAAAGAAGTTATGCTTTGTAAGGACAGCAATTTGCGTGCAACACCGGCATGTAAGGAATTGGTTTGCAAAAAGTTTGAAAACGGAAAAGCTCCGACAGGTCGCTGCGACAAGCATCCCTATAACTTTAACAAGAATCAGCTTGGAGGCGGCGTTATAAAGAAGGAAGAAAAGGTTGAAGGCTTCGTAGAAGAAGATTCAGGCGATAGCGGATTAACCAGTGGGGGAATAGTTCTTCCTCCGGCTGGGGAAGTACTTCCGACACCGGATGTTCCAAGCGATGTTCCTATAACGGGAGATCCTTCACAACCTCCTGCAGAGACACCTCCCGCGGAGGCACCTCCTGCAGAGACTCCTCCGGTGGAAACTCCTCCTGCAGAACCGGTGCCACAAGCACCCCCGGCAGAACCGACACCACCGCCCCAGTCTTCAAGTGAAGGAACTTTAGACCTCGGATTATAAAAGGTGAAAGTAATGGATTATAAAGAGTATTTGGTAAAAAGAAAAAAAGGCGCAGCAGAAATTGCACTTGCAGTTTTAATCTATCTGGTAGCTTTTGCTATTGCTGTTACATGTGTGACATTCCTTAATATAGGTGGAATACAGCTTCTTATTGCAGTAGCAATCTTTTACGGCGGATATAAGCTTTCGGTTTCTTTTAATCGTGAGTATGAATACACTGTTACAGAAAATTTCGTTGATGTAGATGTTATTTACAACGCTACAAACAGAAAGCGCCTCATATCTTTTTCGATGAAGGACGTTCTTGTAATAGCACCCGTAAAAAGCGATGAATACAACAAGTATGCTTCAGGGGATTATAAAAAAATCGACGCATCAACTCGCCATAAAGATGCAGATGTGTATTTTGCGGCAGTTGAAAAGAATGGCAAGTTTCTGGTGAAAATCGAACTTCCGAAAGATGCCCTTGAACATCTTCGTAAGTATGCGCCTTCAAAAGTTATTATTAAATAAAAACCAATAAATTTTAATGATAAAGGGGACTGTATGTCCCCTTTATCCATATAGAACAATTTTGAAATGTTCCAATGCCTATTGTGTAAGGAGCTGATATTAGTGTTGTTTTTGTCTGTTGAAACGATAAGAGAGGCAGAACTTTCTGCAAAAGAAAATGTGTCAGAGATGCACCTTATTGAAAATGCTGCAAAATTCTGCTTTGAAGAAATTAAAAATTTTAATTCTGTAAGAATTTACTGCGGAAAAGGACAAAACGGAAGCGACGGATACGCCACTGCCATTTTGTTAAAAAGACACGGGAAAAACGTGGAAATAGTGCAGGTAATGGAGCCTTCAACCGAAGAATGCAGAGCACTTGCAAGAAAGGCGTTCGAGGAAGAAATTCCCATCGTTAACGGAGTGACATTTCCTACACAACAGTTTGATTGCGTGCTAGATGCAATTTTCGGCATAGGAATAAGCGGAGAAATTACCCAACCTAATATTATCCGAGCGATAGATATGATAAATGCATCGGATTCATACATCGTTTCCTGCGACGTTCCGAGCGGAATGAACGCAGATACAGGAAGTGCGATGGGGGCGTGCGTAAAAGCAGATAAAACTGTTACCTTTACTGCACCCAAGCAGGGAATGCTCTCAAATGAAAGCGTGGATTTGTGCGGAGAAATTGTAATTGCAGAGGTTGGAATTCCTGTGGATTATAATAGTATAACTCAGTCCACATGCGTGCCTCTTACGGACAAGCTTGTAAAGACGATACTTCCTGTCCGCAGCCGCTACAGTCATAAAGGGACTTTCGGCACTGCAGTAATCGTAGCAGGAAGCCAGACTATGTCAGGCGCGGCTGCAATGGCGGCGTTAGCGGCTCTCAAGTCAGGTTGCGGTCTTGTAAAAATCCTTGCTCCTGCACCGATTTGCGGAATTTTGAATATATTAGTAAAGGAAGCAATAATAATTCCTATGCCTCATCAAAACGGAGTTATGCTTCCCGAACTTACCGAAGAAGCTGCCTATGCGATAAGGACAGCCGGAAGTGTTCTGGTAGGATGCGGAATAGGGCGTGGAAACCATGCAGAGCTTATTGAAAATATATTAAATACTGCTTCCTGCCCGGTTATTATTGATGCGGATGGAATAAATGCCCTCGTGAAAAAAACAGATATAATCAAAAATGCAAATGTGCTTCTTACTCCTCATGTCAAAGAGTTTTCCCGCATAAGCGGAATTTCAATTCCTGAAATAGAAGCAGACAGGATTGATATAGCAGACAGATTTGCCAGAGATATGGGAATTAACCTTCTTCTTAAAGGTGCGCGAACTGTTGTTGCATACGGCGGAAGAAATCAGTACGTTTCATACATTTCGACCAGTGCTCTTGCCAAAGCGGGTAGCGGAGATATACTTGCAGGCATAATTGCTTCTTTCGCAGCGGGTGGACTTTCTCTTACAGATAGTGCAGCGGCAGGATGTTATATACATGCCCGTGCAGGACTTATCTGTGAAAATGAAATTGGTGCATATGGCGTAACGGCAGATGATATCATAGAAAAAATCCCCGTTGCAATTAAGGAAATAAAATAAATTCTGTGGCAAAAAATGTATTACGGTTTTAAAATCTGTGCATAATAGATGTGTAGATTAGCGCCTACATAATAAAGTGGAAGAACTTACATTTGACCTGCCGAAGATAGTGTTGTATAATGAATGTATATTTATTATAGGGGGCATGTCAGATGGAAAAAGAGGCGCAGCGCAGAATATCTGTCACATTGCCCGATTTCTTGGTTGAGGAGGCAGACGTAATAGCCTCGTCACTTGATCGGTCACGAAGTGAAATTGTTGCACTGGCAGTAAAAAATTATATCAGCGAATATAAAAAAATTGAACAGAAAGAACAAATGAAAAAGGGATATTTGGAAATGGGCAAGATAAATTTGTCGCTTGCCGCATCTTCCCTTCTATCCGATGAAAGTGCGCTTGAAATCTACGAGGATTTTTTATCGGAGAGTGAATAATTTGTTAGTAAAACGCGGTGACATTTTTTATGCCGATTTAAGCCCTGTTATTGGCTCCGAACAAGGAGGGGTAAGACCTGTTCTCGTTGTTCAGAACGACGTAGGGAATAAATACAGTCCTACGGTTATTGCAGCAGCAATAACGAGCAAGATTAACAAGGCTAAACTTCCCACTCATATTGAAATAGACGCACAGCAATACGGTCTTTCGCGCGACAGCGTAATACTGTTAGAACAGGTCCGTACGATAGATAAACAGCGTCTGCGGGAAAAAATCGGTAGACTGGATGAACTGCAAATGATAAAAGTCAACGATGCCATATCGGTAAGTTTTGGCCTTGTTGGAAATTGAAAGGATGATTATTTATGAAAAAAAGAATAGCAATAGTTCTTTGTGTGCTTTGTGTATTGTTTGTTGCAGGCTCGTATGCCGCACAGCCCGGTACTGAAGGAGATCCGCTTATCACAAAAAGCTACATTGATAACTCAGTCATACCTCAGACAAAATTCACTGTTGTGGAAGTTCCTGCAGGAAAGAAAGTAATCGGCGGTGCAGGTACAGAAATTATTCTTCGTATGGGTACTTGTAGTGTAATAGGAACCCAGAAGGGTGGCGTAAGTGACGTTACAATGGGTTATGACCTTGCCAATGGAGTTATAGTGCAGGGAAATCATTTGCTTATAGTTCCGCTTGCTGACGGTCGTGGTGTTGCGACAAGCACTAACTGTATATTTATGATTAAGGGCACATACGAAATAAAATAATTGAACAGAAAATTATGAGAGGTTCGGATAACGAACCTCTTTTTTTGTGAAATATTACAAAAGAACATAAAAAACGAAGCTGTAATAATTTGTAATGGTTAAGAATATAAAAGAGAGGGAGAAAAAGAAAAACCCCTATATATGGGGGAACTCATATAAAAACACCCACAAAAAATTAAACAAATGTTACAAATTTATAACAAAAACGGCAAAAAAGCTTGACAAATGATAAAAATTTGTTTATAATTAGCGAGGCGTGTTGCTATGTGGCAACATCCGTAAAAGGACGTGATTTTATGTTTATAAAAAAGAATATGAAAAGTATAGTCGCGGTAATGTGCGTTGTTGCTATGCTTGTTGCTAATACAGCTGCTGCTGTTGCAGCTCCTTACAGCTTTGGCAATGCTGACGCAGTTCGCGAAAAGGCTCTTGGCGAATATTTCTCATCAGGGATAAAGTTAATCGCAATGCAGAACTCTTCTGACGCGAAAGCTGAGTCTGCTGAAAAGGCTTATTCTGAAGAAGTTGTTGTTAGTGAAGCAATCAACTTTAATACTGTTAAGAGACTTAATACTGAACTTACCGCAGGTGAAACAGTAACTGTTCGTGAAGGTGTTCAGGGTGCGAAGAGTGTTACTTACAAAGTGAACTATGAAAACGGTGAAGAAGTTTCCCGCGAAGTAGTTTCAGAGGTTATTACTGCATTCCCTGTTGATAAGATTGTGGAATATGGTAGCAATGTTGAAACAGTGGAAGCTCCTGTTGTAAATACAGAAGCAGGCACACTTGATTATAAGTATGTTATAACTTGTGAAGCAACAGCATACGACCTTTCTCCTGAAGAAAACGGCGGTTATGCAGGTCAGACAGCTACAGGCGTTCCGCTTGACAGAGGTGTTATTGCAGTAGACCCCAAAATAATCCCTCTCGGCTCTCGTGTTTATATTGAAGCACTTGATGGTAGCTGGAGCTATGGCTACGCAGTTGCTGCAGATACAGGTGGTGCGATTAAGGGTTATCGTGTAGACCTTTGCTATCGTACAAAGAGTGAATGCAGAGAGTTCGGCAGAAGACCATGCCGAGTTTATATCCTCAACTAAATATCATAAAAATGAAATCCCTTCATACAATTCGTATGGAGGGATTTTTTTATGAACAAGGCATCAGTATTGCTTAAAAACACAATGCTTCTTGCAAGCAGTAATATATTGCTGCGAATTCTGTCACTTTTCTTTCAGTCATATCTTGCCGGAAGAATAGGTGCAGAAAATCTCGGCTTTTTCGGAATCATATCATCGGTAGGAGTTGTTTTTGCAACTATCTCTATATCGGGAGTACGGTTTGCTACGACGCGCCTCGTTGCCGAGGAAGAGGGACGCGGTAACAAAAACCCTCATTTACTTATGCGATGTGCGTTCTCGTATTCCGCGGTATTCGGGATTGTTTCCGGAACTTTTCTCTATATGGGGGCAGAGTTTTTCTCGCATTATTGGATAATGAATGATGCCGCAACGACATCCCTTTGCGTAATGGCTCTTTCAATGCCTTTTATATCTTTAGGCAGTGTCGTAGAAGGGTATTTCACTGCCAAACAAAAGATTTTTCGTCTTATCTGTATTGAAATGATTGCGCAACTTTTAAGGGTTGTATTTGTTATAACTCGTCTTACGAGCATCGGTGAACACAATATAATTGATACCCTTTCACAAGGTATGTTTGTAGGAGAAATATCTCTTTTCCTTGGCGCGATAATTCTTTATTTCGCAGAAACTTTCGGGAAAAAAGAAGAAATGCCGGGAAAAGGGAATTTGCGCAGACTCATAAAAACAGCGTCCCCCCTTGCCGTAAGTGCTTATATGAGAACAGGTCTTTCATCCCTCGGACAGATTGTAATTCCGCACGGACTCAAGAAAGGCGGTATGGGGAGCACAAGCGCATTTGCAACTTATGGCGTAGTCTCTCAAATGTCTATGCCCGTAATTATGTTTCCTGCGGCGCTCCTTTCTGCGCTTGGAGAGGTGCTGGTTCCAAGGCTCACCGCGGCCCAGGTTCAGGGAAGAAAAATAGGTGTCAGCTACATAGTAAACCGCGCATTGCGTTTAGGAGTAATGTTCAGCTTTGCCGTTGCAGGAGTAATGTTTTTTTATTCTCAACCTCTCGGCCGCGGAATATATAAAAGCATCGAAGCGGGAGAATATATAAGAATTTTTGCGTTACTTGTACCTATTGTATATATTGATTGCGTTACCGATGGGTGTCTTAAAGGATTGAATCAGCAACTTTATTCTATGATGTATAACGTTTTTGAGGGGATTATAAATGTTGTTTTGCTCTTTATCCTTTTGCCTAAAATAGCTATAATGGGCTACATAGCAGTTATGTATATAAAGGAAATTTTCAACGCTTTTCTGAGCATTCGCAGACTTAGTAAGGTCACGCAGGTTGATTTTATGTCGTGGGGAATACCGACATCCTTGGTTTCTTTATGCGGAGCAAAGATTTTATGTGACACAATGAGCTTTTCGATCCCTTTGGGGATAAAAATTTTGATGTACCTTTTATTTTATGTGACGTTCCTCTATGTGTTGAGTGCAGTTTCGCGCGATGATATAAGGTGGTTGGTATCTTTGTTAAAAAATGAAGATAAGCCAAAAAATAACATTATCGGTGTTGACAAAACGGCTTTACAGCGGTAAAATAAATAGATAGTAATTCACACGGCAGAAAAGAGGCGTCAAAAGATGAAAGGTTTAATTTTACCCGAAAATTATAACGCGAAACTTTCCCTTCGCGAAACACAACGTGCGATTAAAATTGTGAAAGATAATTTCCAGAAGAAGCTTGCGAAAGAGCTTAATCTTGACAGAGTAACCGCACCCGTTTTAGTGACTAAATCAAGTGGCATCAATGACGACCTTAATGGCGTGGAACGCAAGGTTGAGTTTGATACTCTCGAATGTGGTGACGAAATCGTTGAAATTGTACAGTCACTTGCCAAGTGGAAGAGAATGGCTCTCTACCGCTACGGCTATGAAGCAGGCGAAGGTATCTATACCGATATGAACGCCGTTCGTCGTGATGATAAGGTTGATAATGTTCATTCGCTTTTCGTTGACCAGTGGGACTGGGAACGCGTGATAAAACGCGAGGAAAGAACGGTTGAATTTCTTAAAGATACTGTAAGAAAGATTGTAACCGCAGCGGCAGATACACAGGATGTTTTGTGCGAAAATTTCCCCTGCCTTGAAAAAACAATCGAGCGTGACGTATTCTTCATTACCGCGCAGGAACTTGAAGATATGTATCCCGGATATACCGATAAACAGAAGGAAGACGCAATCGTAAAAGAACACAAGACAGTTTTTCTTATGCAGATAGGTAAAAAACTTAAGAGTGGTCAGCCCCACGATGGTCGTGCACCCGACTACGACGATTGGTCGCTTAACGGTGACATCCTCGTATGGAATGACGTTCTGGGCAGAAGTCTTGAACTTTCTTCAATGGGTATCCGCGTAGACCGTGAAGCACTTCGTGCACAGCTTGCAGAGCGTGACTCACTTGACAGAATGAAGTTCGATTATCATAAAATGATTGACGAAGAAACACTTCCCCTTACAATCGGTGGCGGTGTAGGTCAGTCAAGACTTTGTATGCAGATGCTCGGACGCGCACATATCGGCGAAGTTCAGGTTTCTGTATGGCCTGAAGAAATGAAAAAGGTATGTAGTGAAAACGGCATTTTCCTCTTGTAAGATATGCTAAATTGTACAGCCCGTAAAAATGGCAGTAGCTTTAAAAAGGTATTCGTAAAAACGAATGCCTTTTTTGTTCGTTTTCGTGCTTGGGGACAGGTCAATTTTTTGTGCACCTTCGGATTACAAAAATGTCCCCGTCCCCCCATATGCGCTCTCTATCAAAGTCGCCAAACCTAAAGTATTTTAAAAAAATCAAATTTTTTCAAAATAACTATTGACAAACACGATTAAACACAGTATAATAGTCAAGTCAGCGGATAACGAAGTGAACTCGTCCACATCTGACGTGACGTTTATCCGGCCCGGTAGTTCAGTTGGTTAGAACGCCAGCCTGTCACGCTGGAGGTCGAGGGTTCGAGCCCCTTCCGGGTCGCCACTTTTTTATGCTGCCCTAGCTCAGTTGGCAGAGCACTTCCTTGGTAAGGAAGAGGTCGGCAGTTCGAATCTGCTGGGCAGCTCCATATATGTGCCATTAGCTCAGTTGGTAGAGCACCTGACTCTTAATCAGGGTGTCCAGGGTTCG
>JAZREK010000024.1:0-2096 GCA_045660765.1 Clostridia bacterium | reverse complement strand
TTGCACAGAAATATTATCCTGATTCACGAGAAACTGAAAAGTGGGCAACACAGGATTGTATGACGCTTGATTCCATTCCCTATATCGGTCAGTATTTCAAATCAACACCTGATTTATATGTCGCAACGGGCTTTAATAAATGGGGAATGACATCGTCAATGGTTTCAGCTATGCTTCTGACGGATATGATATGCGGAAGGAAAAGCGAATATGAAGAACTTTATTCGCCGTCAAGAACGATTCTTCATCCGCAACTCGCGATAAATATGTTTGAATCAATAAAAGGACTGATAACACCAATAGCGCCGAGATGTCCACATATGGGATGCGCGTTAAAATATAACAAAGAGGAGCACTCGTGGGACTGTCCGTGCCATGGCTCGCGGTTTGATGAAAACGGAAAACTAATAAATAATCCTGCTACGGAAAACAAGAATTAAAAAAGGCAGAATCGGAAATCCCGATTCTGCCTTTTTATTAAATAATCACTTGCTGAAAGATGGTGCAGTAACTTCATTATTTGCAAATGCATCAGGTCCGGGCATGGACATTGAAAAATACATCTTCGCGGCTTTTGTTGTGCCGAAATCTCTGTTGGAACCGCTGTTTTGCACCTTGTTAAACGCATCGCGGAACATCTGATTATGCGCTTCTTCGCGATTAAGAAGAAAGTCAATAGTTTCCTTTACCTTCTTATCGTCAATCTGGCGGTACAGATATTCATAAACGACCTTTGCACGCTGTTCAGATGCAATGTTGCTGAGAAGGTCGGCACACAAATCTCCCGTCACGGTAACATAATCCGCTGTCCAAGAGTAGCCCGAAGCATTTATAAGTCCGGGATTAAGTCCTAAAATCACGTGTGACTGAATTTCTCCTGCCTGCACCTTTGTTGCATCAACATCGTGGCCATTGAGCAAATTGATTGTCTGGGCAATCATCTCCATGTGACCAAGTTCCTCTGCCGCTATATCAAGGAATAAATCCTTGATTTCGGGGTCTTTGATACGGAAACTTTGTGACATATATTGCATTGCCGCCTTGAGTTCTCCGTTGCCTCCGCCGAGTTGTTCCTGAAGAAGTGCCGCGTATTGCGGATTGGGTCTTTCTACTTCTACGGGATGAAAAAGCATTTTTTCGTGTTTGAACATTTTTTCTACCTCCAATTGCAGTTTTACTTATTTTTAGCACTACACGTCACTTTTATCCAAACATTCCTATTTAGAAAAACATCTCTCGAACCTTGACTTTCGGCAAAGCAAGTCGTACAATCTATTTAGAGAGATTTCTGAATAGATTGAAAAAGGGCATTATTTACTCGTTGGGAGGTAATAAATAGTGAAATTCTTTAAATGGAAAATTTATATTATAACGACTTTGGTTTGTCTGTCACCAATCCTTTTCGGACTTGCGCTGTGGGATAAGTTACCCCAGCAAATTGCAATACACTTCGACTTTCAGGGGAATCCTGACAACTTCGCATCAAGGGGATTTGCCGTTTTCGGACTTCCGCTTATTATGGTGTTTACGCACACAATTTCTTGCTTTGCAAATGATTTTGATTCGTACAAGAGGGAAACAAATACAAAACTGGAAATGGTAGTAAAGTGGATTATCCCGTGCCTTACCATCGCGCTTCAGATAATAACACTCGGTATCGGACTTGGCTGGAATATAGATGTAAGAAAATCGGCATGCTTCCTCGTAGGAATTATGTTCATTGTGTTGGGCAGCTATATACCCAATCTTGACCGCTTAAATGGTATCAAAATGGAACCCGAAAAAGCGAAAAAGGTCAACAGGTTCATGGGGTACGGAATGGTTGTGCTGGGAATTTTGCTTATCATTAGCATCTTTCTTTCACCCGTATATTCAACTGCATGCTTGTTTCTTATATTTCCCTATACAATTATTAGCCTTATTTATGCAATGGTGATAAAGAAAAGACCGTGATTTTGAACAGAACCAGTAAAAACGTACAATAGACAAAAAAGACCTCTTGTTGTAGAATAAAATACAACAGGAGGTCTTAAATTATGCCTAGAAAATATGAAAAAGTACAAGAGTTAATTCCCTTGATTAAACAAAAGATTGAA
>JAZREK010000023.1:0-5267 GCA_045660765.1 Clostridia bacterium | reverse complement strand
AATTTGTAAAATTTGCACACTTTTCATTTGTCGTCCGTAGAAGGCGTCAGCCTATCTTCGTCCTCCGCATAAAAATTGCACTAAATTTTATGCATTTAAGGTCGAAGAGTTTTAAGACAGACAATTTTCGGTTAAGACAAGTAAAATTCCGCAGGGAATACTTTCGTATTTTCAAGGAGTTTTACGCAGTATTAGCCAAAATTGGAATCTTAAAACCATACGGGGTTCAACTCCCGTGTGCTTAAGGCCAAAAAAACCTTTTATTTATAAGACCTGTGTCAAAACATATTTATATCATATTTTACCGTTTTTTGCAAGTGTTTTTTCAATATTTTCCATTAAATTATGCGCTTTGGAGTGAATTTTAAGTAATCTGCCGAAACAAGTGCGCATTTTTCAGAAGAAACGATATAATCGTCGGCTCTTTTTCCGTGCAGATGTCCGAAAACACAAGTATGAACGTTGTATTCATTTATTACTTCCATATACTTCTTATCGGGCGGGAAATGAAGCGCGGCAATTATCGTATCTGAAAGCTTACTTGCCTCCTTAATTGATGTTTCAAGGCGAATAAGTTCACGACGATAGATTTTTTCGTCTTCTTTCTTGAAGGCGTTATCGTTTGGTGAAATCCAACCTTTTGCTCCACAAATTGCAACACCGTCACAAAGCACTGCATTATTCTGCATAAATGTAACGCTCCTGATGTCGTTCTCCTCCAGAAATGCATTCATCTTTGTAAGAGTTTCCCACCAGTAGTCGTGGTTTCCTTTTGAAAGAAGTTTCTTTCCGGGGAGCGCTTCAATAAACTTAAAGTCAGCGAGCGCCTCGTTTAAATATGTCGCCCAACTGAAATCGCCGTTTATTATGACAAAATCTTCCTCACCGACAAGATTTTTCCACTCATATTCAATTTTTTCAACATAATTGTCCCATCTGTACCCGAAAACATCCATAGGTTTATCAATTCCCAGTGGCAGATGAAGATCACTAAGTGCAAAAATTGCCATAATTTTCTCCGAATAAAACTTATTTTTTTCACGCAAAATACACCTGTAAGCATTAGCTTGCAAAAAAAGTTGAGGAGCGATAACGATGTCTTGTCAAAACTCACAAAGACCTTTAGGCGGCGTAAAGTGCGTTGTCGAAAACTGTGTTCACCACAATCAGGATAATGAATGTATGGCAGAACACATCTATGTTGGCGGTCAGAACGCCAAGAAGGTTTCAGAAACAGGTTGCGAAACCTTCGCGCAGAGAGAGTGCTGTAACTAACAGTTCTCAATCATTTTAACGAAATTCAATAGCGAGGGCAATTTGAATTTCGATCAAAAAGGCTACTGCATTATATCACAACACCATTACAAGGGAACAGCTCGCACTGTATATCATTTTAAGTAATGGTTTGTGTAATGCAGCAGCCTTTTCTTAGTTTTTCATAAATTGGTTTATAACTGCTTTCATCTGATTTTTGTCACAAACCATTTCGAAGCGTACTTCTTTTTCTTCAAGTTCTGAAAGCGAAGCCGGAATACGGAGTTCGTAATCGTCAGCAAGCTTTTCAAGAAGTCTGAACTCGTCAAGGTCTGCTATCTGCGCATCGCTGTCAAGTGCTGAAAGAACTGCGCTGTTGAATTTGAAAGGACTTGCAGTAGATGCGATAATTGTCTTTGTCTTATCGCCTGTTTCCTTTACATATTCATTATGAACACGCACTGCAACAGAAGTATGTGTATCGATAACATATCCGAATTTGTCATTTGTTTCGCGGATTGTTTCAGAGCATGCCTCTTCGTCTGCCCATCCGCCGTAGAATGATTCTTCAATCTTTGCCTTCAGTTCGTCGCTCACCTTGTAAGAACCGTTTTCCTTGAGGCTTGTCATGTAGGCAGTTACTGCCTCACTATCTCCGTCTGAAACCATATAGAGAAGTCTTTCAAGGTTTGATGAAATAAGAATATCCATTGACGGAGATGTTGTAGTATAGAAATCACGATTTCTGTCGTACACACCTGTTTTGATGAAGTCTGTAAGGACATTATTCTTATTTGATGCACAAATGAGTTTCTTTACGGGAAGTCCCATTCTCTTTGCATAATATGCGGCGAGGATGTTACCGAAGTTACCTGTGGGAACGCAGATATTAACCTCATCCCCTGCTTTGATTTCTTCGCCTTTTACCATATCGCAATATGCGGAGAAATAGTAAACAATCTGCGGAACAAGGCGTCCCCAGTTGATTGAGTTAGCTGATGAAAGTGAAACCTTGATTTTATCAAGTTCCTGTGCGTATTCATTATCAGTAAAGATTTCCTTAACGCCGTTCTGCGCATCGTCAAAGTTACCGTTAACAGCGCTTACGAACACATTTTTACCTTCCTGAGTACACATCTGAAGGCGCTGAATCTGGCTTACACCGTCATCAGGATAGAATACAACAATCTTTGTGCCGTTTACGTTCTTGAAGCCTTCAAGAGCAGCTTTACCTGTATCACCGCTTGTAGCAACGAGGATAAGCATTTCTCTGTCGATTCCGAGCTTCTTAACAGAAGTTGTAAGAAGGTGCGGAAGAATCTGAAGTGCCATATCCTTGAAAGCACAAGTAGGCCCGTGCCAGAGTTCAAGGATATACTGCTCGCCGTTAAGCTTATAAACAGGAGCAATTGAATTTGTTCCGAACTTTTCCTTTGTGTAAGCAGAATTTATACACTTATCAAGTTCTTCTTCAGTAAAGTCTGTAAGGAATCTGCCAAGGATTTCTTTTGCACGCTCGGTATATGACATATCTGCCATATATTCAATATTTTTAAGAGAAATAGCGGGGATACTTTCCGGAATGAAAAGACCACCTTCGTGCGAAAGACCTTTTGCAATTGCTTCACAGCTCTTTACGCTGATATTACTGTTTCTGGTACTTTTATAATTCATGATAAAAACCTCTTATTTCACAACGATATTTACAAGTTTTCCGGGAACTGCAATCACTTTAACGATCGTCTGATTTCCGATAAGTTCTTTTACTTCTTCGTTTTCAAGAGCAACTTTTTCCATTTCTTCACGCTTGATGTTAGCATCTACAATCATTTTTGCTTTCACTCTGCCGTTAAGCTGAACAACGATTTCAATTGTTGAATCTACGCAAAGTGCTTCGTCGTAGTCAACCCACTTGCCCTCTGAAAGAATTTCGCCGAAAAGCTCGCTGTAAAGTTCTTCTGTCATATGAGGAGCGAAGGGATTAAGAAGTGTAAGAAGTGTCTTGTATTCTGCCTTATTGATGCTGTCAACTTCATAAATCTTATTTACAAGAGTCATAAGAGCGGCAATAGCCGTATTGAACTTCATATTTTCAATATCGCTTGATACCTTCTTAATTGTCTTATGCATACTGCTTGTAAGAGCGTCGCTGTAAGTGTCACCGTCTGTAAGTTTTGTGTGAAGGTTCCATACTCTGTCGAGGAATCTCTTACAACCCTTCATGCTGTCTTCGTTCCAGGGAGCTGCCTGTTCATAGTCACCCATAAAGAGTACATATGAACGAAGCACATCAGCGCCGTAAACATCAACAACGTCGTTGGGGTCAACAACATTACCCTTACTCTTACTCATTTTTTCGCCATCAGGTCCTAAGATAAGTCCCTGTGCAGTTCTCTTTGCGTAAGGCTCACTTGTGGGAACAAGACCAAGATCGTAAAGGAACTTGTGCCAGAAGCGAGAATAAATCATATGACGTGTTACGTGTTCCATACCGCCGTTGTACCAGTCAACATTCATCCAGTATTTGAGAGCTTCCTGAGATGCAAATTCTTCGCTGTTGTTAGGATCACAATAACGGAGGAAGTACCACGATGAACCTGCCCACTGAGGCATGCTATCAGTTTCTCTTCTTGCCTTTTCGCCACACTTGGGACAAGTGCAGTTAACGAATGATTCAATTTTTGCAAGAGGGCTTTCGCCATCTGAACCGGGTTCAAAGTTATCTACGGGAGGAAGTCTTAAGGGAAGTTCTTCGTAAGGTACGGGAACGATTCCGCACTTTTCACAATGAACAATCGGAATAGGTTCGCCAGAATATCTCTGACGGTTGAATGCCCAGTCGTTCATCTTGTACTGAACGCCCTTTTCACCGCATCCTTTTTCAGCAAGTATCTCAAGCATTTTAGCGATTGCTTCCTGCTTTGTCTTGATGCCATTAAGGAGACCAGAGTTAACCATTTCGCCGTCGCCAGTATATGCTTCTTTTTCAATATCTCCGCCCTTGATTACTTCGATAATATCAATACCGAACTTCTTAGCAAAGTCGTAGTCACGTGTATCATGTGCAGGTACAGCCATGATTGCGCCTGTACCATAACCCATCATTACATAGTCAGAAATGTAAATCGCAATTTCTTTTTCTGTGATGGGGTTGATTGCAGTAAGTCCGTCAATTCTTACGCCTGTCTTATCTTTAACAAGCTGTGTTCTTTCAAACTCGCTCTTCTTTGCACATTCCTTCTTGTATTCTTCAAGTGCGTCGAAGTTTGCGATAGAATCCTTGTACTTTTCGATTATGGGATGCTCGGGAGCAATAACCATAAATGTTACACCATAAAGTGTATCGGGACGTGTTGTATATACCTGAAGCTTTTCGTCGTTCTCCTTGATTGAGAAATTAACGAATGCACCTTCAGACTTACCAATCCAGTTCTTCTGCTGAAGAATGATATTGGGAAGGTAATCTACTTCTTCAAGACCTTCAAGAAGCTTGTCAGCATATTCTGTAATGCGAAGGTACCAAACTTCCTTTGTCTTCTGCACGATATCGCTATGACAGATATCGCACTTACCGCCCTGTGAGTCCTCGTTAGAAAGGACAACCTTACAGCTGGGGCAGTAGTTTACAAGAGTCTTATCACGGAAAACAAGACCTTTTTCAAACATTTTAAGGAAAATCCACTGAGTCCACTTGTAGTAGTTTTCGTCTGTTGTATCAACAACTCTTGACCAGTCAAATGAGAAACCAACTCTTTTGAGCTGACTTGTGAATTTTACAATGTTGTTGTCAGTAACCTGTCTGGGATGTACACCTGTCTTAATAGCTGTATTTTCAGTAGGGAGACCATACGCGTCAAAACCAATCGGGAAAAGCACGTTATAGCCTTCAAGTCTTCTTTTTCTTGAAACAACTTCAAGACCGCTGTATGCCTTGATATGACCAACGTGCATACCGCTGCCTGAAGGATACGGAAATTCTACAAGACCGTAAAACTTGGGCTTTTCAGAATTGT
>JAZREK010000022.1:0-6961 GCA_045660765.1 Clostridia bacterium | reverse complement strand
AATCCGCTACCCACCTGATAGCCGATTTTTTTAAGGTCGAAAAGACATTTTTTGCGACTTTCAATTGTCATTTCTTCGGGGTGGAGCTTGTTATAATGCTCACACTCGGCAGTTTCGTGGCGCAGAAGAAATCTGTTAGCCCCTGCGTTGTAGTAGGATAGATAACTCTCATACGACTTTTCGCCGATTGAAAGGGTTATTGCGCAATCAGGAAACTCGTTTCGTATAGCACTCACGATATCGCAAATTCGCTCATCGGTGAAGTAGGGGTCTTCGCCACCCTGAAGCACAAACGTGCGGAAACCAAGTTCATATCCTTCGCGACAACATTCTAAAATATCGTCCTTTTCAAGTCGGTAACGAAGCGCGTTTTTATTGCTTCTTCGTATTCCGCAGTAGTAACAATCGTTTTTACAGTAGTTTGTAAATTCAATCAGTCCGCGGATATAAACATCCTTGCCGTAAATTGACTTTCTTATTTCATCGGCAGAAGATATAAGAAGGGAATCATATTTATCGCTTGCAAGCATTTCGTAAAACTCGTCGCGTGAAAGCATACGGTCTTTTTTTAGTTTTGCCACTAAATCAAGCATATAACCCCTCCTTTTAATATAGTTTCTATCTTAATTATATTTTATACTACACAAAAAACCTTGTCAAGTTACAGCAGGTCGTTCTTTATATACTCTTTCGGGGAAACTTTGAATTTCTTTTTGAACGCGCGATTAAATGTTCTGATTGAATCAAAACCGCAGTCTAGAGCAATTTCGGTTATATTGGTTTTTGCCTCGCGTAATGATTTGACAGCAGAATTAAGGCGCAGAGAATTTATGTAATCGCGGAAATTTATATGTATTTTATCGGAGAAGATGTGTGAGATATGCGATTGGCTGATGCTCAAATTCTCCGATACCATTTCAAGTGTAATTTTCTCTTTGTAATTATTTTCGCAAAACTCAAGAATTGTACCGATAGTCGTTTCATCAACCGCCTTTTTCTCAACTAACTCGGCCTTATCCATAATCAATGAAAAAGCCGTAAGAAGTAATCCCCGTAAGGCTTCATCCTTAAACTCTCCGTCATAATCAGGCAGCATTTTCAAAAGATTTACTGCACGCTCATCAACTCCGCAGATACGTGCGGATGCTAATGCTTTTGAGGTCAGAAGATTGTGGAATTCCGAAATTAATCTCAAAGGAACGATAGTAACTATCGCAAAATTATCCTGACAATTATCGTAGTAATGCACACTGTTAGGGAATACTACAAAAAAATCGCCGGCAGACAGATTATACTCTTTTCCACCTGCAAAGGCATGCGCAGTTCCTTTCTCAAGATAAATTATCTCGACACTTTCGTGCATATGAGCATCATAAGCAAGAGAATGCGCTATATGAAAATGTAGTTCATAGTTTCTTTTGTTTTGATAAAAAAACTTCATACAATCACCCAAAAGTGCAATTTTTGTCCAAAAAAATCTCTTTTATGTCTTGTATTATACCATTTTGTGCTATAAAATACAAGACATAAATAATTATAAAAAGGTTCGAGGAGTGGGAATGATGCTTAAATGGACACGAATGAAGTTCTACCCCTGCAAGCCTCTTGGCGAGGATGGCAGATGCGTTACAGGAAGCGAAAAGCATATTTCTTTTGCACGCAAACTTGCAAGCGAGGGTATGGTGCTTCTTAAAAATGATAATAAAACACTTCCGCTTAAGAAAGGCGCAAGAATTGCAATTTTCGGTAAGGCGCAGATTGACTATGTAACAGGTGGCGGCGGCAGTGGTAAGGTTTATTCAGATTATGACCGCAACATCTACGACGGACTTAAAATAAAGGAAGAAGAGGGCAAGATTGAAATCTTCCGCAAACTTTCAGAATATTATGAAAATAATTTTGAAATGGGTGGAGAACAGGACTGGCTTGACCCCCTTAAAGTAAGATGTGTACCCGGTTGTGCACCTGAGGCGGAAATCCCTGCCGAGCTTCTTTTGGAGGCACGTGACTTTACCGATACGGCTATTATCATAATCAGCCGTTACAGCCGTGAAGCAAAGGACAGAAGTCAGGAAAAGGGGGATTTCTACCTTTCCGATATGGAAGCAAAGATGATCGAAACCGTTTGCGGAAGCTTCGACAAGGTTATCGCTGTATTAAACGTTGGTGGTGTTATTGATACCGACTGGTTCCGCGATAATGACAAAATTCAGTCATCACTCCTTGCGTGGAATCCCGGTATGGAGGGCGGACTTGCCGTTGCGGACATCCTTTGCGGGGACGTAAACCCTTCGGGTAAACTTACCGATACTTTTGCGAAGGCATTTTCCGATTACCCCTCAGCAGACACTTTCCACGAAAACGATATGTATCTGAAGTATTACGAGGATATATATGTAGGCTACCGCTATTTTGAAACAATGAAGGGTGCAGCAGAAAGAGTAAACTATCCTTTCGGTTTCGGACTTTCTTATACTGATTTTGAAATTTCAGATATAACAGTCAAGGAAGTAAATGGACAGATTCTTGCGGAAGCTACCGTTAAAAATATCGGAGATACCGATGGAAGAGAAGTAGTTCAGCTTTATTACAGTGCCCCGCAGGGAAAACTCGGTAAACCTGCACGCGAGCTTGCCGCGTTCAAAAAGACAAAGCTTCTTGCACCTGATGAAACAGAAAAAATAGAGCTTTCATTTGAAGTAAAGGATATGGCAAGCTACGATGATATGGGAAAATGCAAAAAATCCGCGTATATTCTTGAAAAGGGAGAGTACACATTCCATATAGGAAACAGCGTACGGAATACCGTAGAATCCGACTATAAATATATAGTAAACGACGAATACGTTGTAATAGAAAAACTTACTGAAAGAATGGCTCCCTACAATCTTGAAAAGAGGCTTCTTGCAGACGGAACATACGAAGAAATCGCAAGGGGAGAGCGTCAAAGAAAAGAAAAGCCGATTAAAAAAGGTATTGAGCCATCGTACGAAAAAGGAAAACTCCAGCTCATTGATGTTGCAGAAGGCAAGGCAACTCTTGACGAATTTGTTGCACAACTTCCTCCGCAGTATATGGCGGAGCTTCTCGGTGGCAGACCTAACCGCGGTGTTGCAATTACAAGCGGTATCGGTGGCGTGCCTGAAAACGACGAGTACGGCGTGCCTTGCGCTATGACCTGCGACGGCCCTGCAGGTATCAGAATTACTCCTGACAAGGGTGTCAGCACAACCGCATTTCCCTGCGCAACTCTTGTTGCTTGCACTTGGGATACCGATATGATGTACGAAATGGGTAAGCTTGGTGCTATGGAAGCCAAGGAAAATAACCTTATGATATGGCTTTCTCCCGGTATGAATATCCATCGTAATCCGCTTTGTGGCAGAAACTTTGAATACTATTCGGAGGATCCGCTTCTTACAGGCAAAATGGCGGCGGCAAACGTGCGTGGCGTTCAATCGCAGAATATTGCCGCAACACCTAAACATTTTGCCGCAAACAGCAAGGAAACCAACCGCCGAGAATGTGACAGCGTTATTTCCGAACGTGCCCTGCGTGAAATCTATCTCAAAGGATTCGAGATTTGTATCAAGGAAGCAAACCCGCGCTGTATTATGACATCATACAATCCCATAAACGGTGAACGTGCCAGCGAAAACTATGATATGTTGACAGGAATCCTTCGCGAAGAATGGGGCTTTGAAGGCCTTGTTATGACTGACTGGAGAACATATAGCTATCACGGAAACGAAATCATCGCAGGCAACGATGTCAGAATGCCTCGTGGCTATACCGACTCGGCTGTTCAGCTTGCGTATACCGGCAGAATGTACGAACTTCAATCAAGCGTAAAGAGGGTATTGAAACTTCTTCTTGATTTTGAATAATTGCAAAAAAAGTGTGGATAAGCGGCGTTCACATAGGGATGAATTGGTTTTAGACTGATCTTTTCCGTTAATACTACGCAAAAAAATGGCGAAATACGAAAGTATTCCGCCATTTTTGTTTCTTGTCTTAAACGAAAAATCACTATTTTGGGACAAATAATCCCTATGTGAACGCCGCTTATTTCCACACCTTTTTTATCACTGTATCTGAATATGGGCAGTTGTATCTTCTACGTCTTCGCCTGCCTTCATTTGCCAATTTGCACTCCACGCTCCGCGTTTAATTGAAAATTCCACAATAATGTTGTGATAGCCGACATGAATAACGGCAGGGGGCAACGTAGCATACACTTTTTTGAGGCCATAAGTAACAACTGCACTTATTTCGTGAGTGCCCTGAGTAATGGGAACTACAACCCCGTCGCATTTTGAACCCAGGAATGCAACTTCTTCGCCGTCTACAATAACGTGAATGCCGTGTGCCATTGCCTGCAAATCAAATTTGCGGTTGAGAATCAGCGCTTTTGTTGAGGGAGCCTGATTGTAACCATACTGGGATGATTGAGAATGTGGCTGTGGATGAAGCATATTCTGCTGAGTGGGCTGTTGTTCAGCCACACCAAGATTTTTTCCGCAAACGGTACAAAAAACGCTATCGTCGCTTATAGTGCTTCCGCAAAATCTACAAAACATACAACTTTCTCCTTGCTGTAAAAATATCATTAAAATAAGTGTAACACATTTTATTGCCGAATACAAGAAAAACGGAAAATAAAAAATCGCGTGACACATCAGTATCACGCGACTTTTTATTATAATTATCTATACCAAGATGTTCCGTCGGAAAATACAACTTGAGTTACACGGATATTTCTGACATAATCTGTGTCGTAGGGAGTACCTTCCCATTCCCATGAAGCATATTCCCCGGATAAAAGCTGTGCATCGTCACAATAATAGTACGAATTACTATCATAAATACGATCACTGAAAGTATCATAACATTCAAACTGGATTTTAAATGCAGTGATTTCTTTATAGGATACATTTCTGAAACCTATTTCAAGATCTCCATTGCTTTTATCAACCTCGTGCCAACAATAAGCAAGCGGACAATTGATTTTCTTTCTCCAGGTATCCATAAGCTGCGTTTTAAGTGTGTAAAGACCTTTTTCGTAATGTGTGCCGACAAGTGTATCAATAGCCCAATCTATTTCATCAAAAGCGGAGTTGTAGTCTCCTTCGGCCATATATCTGTCGTAGTAGTCTTTGAAAAGAACCTTGTAATAGTAATCTTCCCACAAATACCATCCAACGTTCTGGTAAGAGGAAACTTTGTTGTAAGGAACCTCTATTTCTCTACCATCAAGAGCATACATTGTAACAGGTCCGTACCAACCGCAGTTTTCATAAACGGGGAGAAGAATATCGTGAATTCCCAAAGATCTGCCATCTGCAGAATGGACATTCATATATTTGCAGTAAAAGTAAGTGTTGCTCCAAGAACCGGGAAATGCAGTGCCGAGTTCAATTGTTGCGGCCACATCAGGAATGTTAAGCCCAACATGCGCCCAAGTTCCGTCATCATACTCTTCAAAATCTGAAGCATATATTGTGTGAGAATATGAACCGATGTGATTTCCGGAAGCGTCATAACAATAGAACGATAAGTCCAGTCGTGATCCCTGATTGAAATCGCCGGCAACATATATGTCAGCAGTTTTAGTGTATTTGGGAGTTTCATTAAGACTTACATACACTTCAAAATCTGTCAGTGTAAACATTGAAGTAGTACCGTAGCGATTCTGGTTAATTGTTATCGGAAGGCTTGTATATCTTGCAGCAGATGCTGAAATTGTCATAGCTCCGAACAAAACCAAAAAAACAGCAGAAATTGACAAAAGTAGTTTTTTCATTTAAAATCTCCCCTTAAATATAATTTGAGTGGTAACATAAAACAGAATATAAAAATCTTATTTTATGCCCCTTAACCATATTTTACCACAAGTATTTCGACAAATCAACTATTACAGTAAATAGGAAAGTGACTTTTTTGAAAAACTGAATAATTAAAACAGGAGTGGAATTTTCCACTCCTGTTTTAAAATGTCTAATTATTTAATTAGTCAAGTTCCTTAATTCTAGCCTGTGCAGCTGCAAGACGAGCAATCGGCACACGGAAGGGAGAACATGATACATAATCAAGACCGATAGTATGGCAGTATTCAACTGATACGGGGTCACCACCGTGCTCACCGCAGATACCGCAGTGCATTTCGGGACGAACCTTCTTACCAAGTTCAACAGCCATTTCCATAAGCTTACCAACACCTGTCTGGTCAAGCTTTGCAAAGGGATCGTTTTCGAAAATCTTTGCATCGTAGTAAGCATCGAGGAACTTACCAGCATCATCACGAGAGAAACCGTAAGTCATCTGTGTAAGGTCGTTTGTACCGAAGCAGAAGAATTCAGCTTCTTCAGCGATAACGTCTGCTGTAAGAGCAGCTCTGGGGATTTCGATCATTGTACCAACTTCGTACTTAAGTTCGATACCTGCAGCAGCGATTTCTGCATCTGCAGTAGCTACAACGTCGTTCTTAACGTACTTAAGTTCCTTAATATCGCCAACAAGGGGAATCATGATTTCGGGAACGATGTTCCAATCAGGATGAGCCTTCTTAACGTTGATAGCAGCACGGATAACTGCCTTTGTCTGCATCTTTGCAATTTCAGGATATGTTACTGCAAGACGGCATCCACGATGACCCATCATGGGGTTGAATTCATGAAGAGATGCGATGATAGCCTTGATGTCGGAAACTGACTTACCCTGAGCATCTGCGAGAGCCTTGATGTCAGCTTCTTCTGTGGGAACGAATTCATGAAGCGGAGGATCGAGGAAACGGATAGTTACAGGGAATCCGCCGAGAGCCTCGTAAAGAGCTTCAAAGTCGCCCTGCTGATAGGGAAGAATCTTTTCAAGAGCAACTTCTCTTTCTTCTACTGTATCTGCACAGATCATTTCGCGGAATGCAGCGATTCTGTCAGCTTCGAAGAACATATGCTCTGTACGG
>JAZREK010000021.1:0-1618 GCA_045660765.1 Clostridia bacterium | reverse complement strand
CTCGGTTCATTGCAGCAGATGATTGATAACCAGGAGGTTGAAATCATTCAGCTCGAAGCGGAGGTTGAACAGTTGAAGGCAAAACTCGCTACAAAGGCAAAGAAAGCCGCTAAAAAAGAGGCTCCTGTTGCCGAACCTGTAGCAGAGCCTGCAGCTGAAGAGAAACCTAAGAAAAAGGCAACGAAGAAAGCCGCAAAGAAAGCATAAGATAATGGCTTAAAAGCGAATGGGAATATATTTATTCATTCCATAACAAGAAAAGGATGACTAAAGTCATCCTTTTCTTATATATATGGAAGTCAAAAAAATGCAAAGAAATGTGTGGAAAATGGAAAAAAGAGGTAATTTTGTAATTAATTGACGACCATATATTGTTATGCATAGGTAAGTGGGCATTTCGTACAATGCAACAATATTTGTCGAGTGTTTATGTATACATATATGAAGAAAATAGCCTTTATTCATGAAAAATTTCCTGCCGGTGGAGCAGAGCGCGTGACTTTGGATATTGTAGAATATCTTCACAGAAACAATACCGGTTATCGTTCTTTTTTGTTTGTTTCGGAATTTGACGAAGAATTATGTACCAATGCACAAAAAGAGTGTTTTGATGTCAGAGTAATCCCTCAAGGTAAAGGACGTGCCGAAGCTGTGGAAAAGTTGATAGTTGCTGAAGGAATAGATTTGATAGTACAGGTTGTTTATTATATGGATGGTATAAAGGAGGTTGCAGAACGTACTGGGTGCAAAGTTCTGTTTGCTAACCATGGTGAACCTTTTTGGCAACGTTATTCCATTATAAGAAAGCGCAAGAAAAGATTACTTAACAGGATTTTCTGGCATTTGGGTGCAGAAAAGAAGTATGTTGAAAAAGGGCGCGCACTTGCAATAGCAGTGCAGCGTACATTGGAGCATTATAACAGTAGTGACGCATATACCGTGTTGTGTGAAGACTACAGGCTGACTACATGTCGTGCTTTTGGAATAAAACCGGAGGAGTCAAGGATATATGTAATTGAAAATTCCGAGCGTGTAGTAGAAAATGTGACATATGACAAGGAGAAGATAATTATGTATTGTGGCCGTTTGGAAAATGTATCCAAGAGGCTTGATCGTCTGTTGAGAATCTGGGGTAAAGTACAGGAACGTATGCCCGATTATAAACTTGTTATTGTCGGTGATGGTGAATATCGGGAGTCAATGGAAAAACAGATTGCAATGGACGGTTTACAGCGTGTAGAGATGCTTGGCTGGCAATCGTCTGTTGAATCGTTCTTTCGTAAAGCGTCTGTCGTGTGTCTGACGTCGCAGACCGAGGGATGGCCGTTATGCTTGACCGAGGCGCAGGCGCACGGATGTATTCCTGTTGCTTTTGGTTGTTCTGACGGTGTGAAAGATGTACTGTCTCCATCTGGGATCAACGGCTTTGTGGTTACTCCGTTTGATGAAGATGAGTATGCCGAAACATTGCTGAAGATTGCAGAGATGAACGATGACGAGCGTCGTGCAATAAGAGAAAGTGCCGTGGCCAAGAGGGCCGGTTATGCACCAGGGATTATCTTGAAAAAATGGAAAGATTTGTTCGATTCAATATTGGATAAGAAATAGGCTCTTGTAG
>JAZREK010000020.1:0-15290 GCA_045660765.1 Clostridia bacterium | reverse complement strand
AATCTGATTTTCTGGGGACTGCATTACAAAGCCTATTTTTTCAGTCTGTATTTTTGAGTCGAGCGAGAAAACATCGTTTCCTTCAAAAAGGATTTCTCCGCTTTTTTCACCGTTTGGAGATAAAATGGGCTTAAGAAGTCTAAAAAGCGTATATTTTCCGCATCCTGACGGACCGCAGATTACTGCAAATTCGCCTTTTTACACCGAGAGGCTTATGTCAGATAGCGCACAACTTCTTGATGGCGGATATTTGAATGTCAGGTTATTTATTTTATAGCTTTCCATCTTATCGCCTCCCTTATCTCAATTATAACAGGTGTTATGCAAAGCATTAAATATGCAATATGTACGCCTGCCGCAGAAAGTGTAAGTTTCCCTATATAAAAAACGGGGAAATATGAATAGTAAACCGCACCGCTGACTATTCCCCAGATTACTGCGCCAAACATCAAAACCATCCATAAAAGCGCGAGTGCATCACGCTTTTCAAAACGGAAAATGCTGTATGCTGTTCTGCCCGAAAGTCCGTAACCGCGACTTTTCATACTGTCGGCGGTTTCTACCGCGCTTTCAAGCGACCACGTCACAAGGATTGAAAGCACTTTCATCGCAGAGCGCAATCTTTTAAATAAATTCCCTTCCGACATATTTACCCCGAGTGTGCGTTGCACCGCCCTTATCTCGCGAAGTCTTGCCAGAAATGATGGCACAAAGCGTAGTGTCATAGAAATCACAAGTGCAAGCGAGGGAATGATTCTGCCGAAAAGATATATGAATTTATCACTCGTCATAACCTCGTTATACGATGAAAAGTGTATTATAACCGCTGCAAGCATTACTGCCGCTGCAGCTCCGTAATAAATTGATTCTGCCGTGAGGGGATTTCCGCTTTTGAAGTAAGTTATTACAGTTATCCCCTCGTGACTGTACAGCGGATTTATAACCGCGCCCAAAATCATCAGCGGAATTGCCGTAACGATGCTTATTAAAGCGGCTTTTTTCCCTTTAAGCATCGCTATATAAAGTATAGCGGAAAAAAGCGTAATTCCAAGTGATACGGGGTGCATAAGGAACATACTCAGCCCTATCACAAAGAGAAAATATATGAAATTAACTATCGGATGATAGGTCTTGAATTCTCCCATAATGCACCTCCTTTTACTTTTGCTTTACATCTTCACCCAGTTCACAGGTGTAAACCCATTCTATACGGTCGCCGTCTTTAAGCGCATATCTGGAGCAACCGTAATTGGGGAACCATCCGTTAACGCTGTACATCCAGCCGGAAAGCTCTCCGCAGTCAAATTCGTACAGATTATGAATCCCCTCAATATATGCGCTGTTATATATTGGCGTATTTACGTATTCCATATGAATACCATTTCGCCTCGTTTCACGCAGGAGAACGTTGAAAACAGTTTCCCCTTCGTAAAAAGTAACGGTTTTCTCGGCAAGAATTATTCCGTTTTCAGGAATAAGTTGCCATTTTGATTCTTCAAGCTTGTCAAGATTTTCAATTATGTTATCGCACCTTATTGAAATGGTGCATTGAAGTTCTTTATCACTTATGGTAACAGTCTGCGGTTCAATCGGTGCAGGGTGTTTTTCGTCTGCAGGTTTTGGAACTTCTTTTTCGACTGCTTCTGTTTCTTTTTCCATTACAGGTTCAGAAGACTTTTCCTTTTCAGGTTTTATCTTCTCCTCTTCTGCAGGCAAACCTTTACCGGTGATTTCTTTTTCTTGCAGTTTCTCTTCGGCGGGATTTTCCTCGTCTTTTGACAAAGATTCCTCTTCGGCTTTCTCCTCTTTTTCCGAAACAGTACTTTTATCTTCGCTTTCCGCTTTTTCATTTTCTGCCAAAACAGAAATCTCTGTCTGTACATTTGGTTTTTCAGGTTTTTCTGATTTCTTTTTCGGAGATCCGCCAAGATTATAAGCAAAAGCCAGAACAACTAAAATTACGATAAGAGATATTATTTTCCCTTTATTGTCTTTGAAAAACCTCAAATTCTTCCCAGCCTTTCCAAAAGGTTATACACCATTTGAGCAATTTCTGCTCGACTTACCTCTTTTTGGGGAAGAATTTCAAGTCCCTCTTCATTTATTATACCTTTACTGATACAAAATGCAAGCGGATTTATCGCCCAATCCGAAGTTTTAATATAATCAACGTACATTGATAAAACATCGCGCGCTTCCATAAGGTCCATGTTGCAGGGCATTCCCAAAATTTCCGATGCGCGCGAAAGCATAACAGCCGCTTCCTGCCTTGTGATTGTGCCGTAGGGATTGAACTTACCCTCTCCTACGCCGTTTATAATTCCGCACTCATATGCTGCTCCTACATATCCGTAAAACCAGTCGGTTTCCTGCACATCTGTAAAAGCTTGGGTGTGTTTTCCCTCTTTGCCCAGCGCCCTGACAATAATAGTTGCAAATTCGGCGCGTGTCATTGTATTTTCAGGATCGAAAATCTTTTCGCTTTTTCCGTTGACTACCCCCACCTGAGCCAGACTCATTATCGCTTTTTCATTTTTATGCCCTGCCACATCATCAAATTTAATTTGTGTGAGCTGTGGAGTTTCTTCGTTTTTGTCATCTTCACAGTTGATTTTCTTTGCATCTGTCATTTTCGCAATGTTAGGCATATTGTTTTGAAATCTGTAAAGAGCAACAAGGCTATAAAAAGCTTGTTCTGTTGCCATCTGATCGACTCCGCCACCTTTGATATGCAAAAATCCACCGTCCTTACGATACGAAAGCAAATTATCAAGCACGTTTTTCCCACTTTTCACAAAACGTGGTGAGTCATATTCTATCCCGAGTGCACACAGCGCCGAAAGTACCTGCGCACTACTTTCGCAAGTAGCTCCGCCTGAAAATCCACCGCTTTCGTTTTGTCTTTTTTCGAGGAAATCAAGTCCTTTTTCTACTGCATCATTTACCTTGTCAGAATAACGATAATCCGAAAGTGCTGAAAGCGCCATAGCAGTAATATCAATATCGCTTTGAGTTGCATCTTTTTGAAGCGACCATCCGCCGTCGTCGTTTTGCGAGTCAAGGATATATTCTATATACATTTCTCTTGTTGCCTGAACTTTCGCGTCGGGATTTTGTGGCATATCATAATTTCCGCTATCAAGCGCAATAAGTGCCCAGATTGGTCCGTTAATTCCCTGCCATATTGTCTTTTCATAATCGCCGAGGGGTGTTAACAGATTGTATGTCGCAACATCAGCAGGATTTTTCCCGATTGATGTAAGAGCGAGGATAACTCGTGAATATTCAGTGTATTTCTTGTCGTGTAGGTTTCCGCCACGATCTTTGACATAGTTTTCTACATTCTTGTAGTAGTTTTGATAATACTCATCCGGAATTTCAACACCGCTCCTTGCAAGCCCTATTATTGCCCATTCTCCGCCTATGGAAGATACTTGCGGATTTGATACTGATTTATATATGTAAGAAGCTGTATCTGTCAATATTTTTTCCGTCTCCTCTGTCGCAAAAGAAGCAGTAGAAAATCCAAGACTCATTATCAAAGCCAAAAATATTGATGTTATTTTTTTCATTCTGATCTCCTCGCTGATATTATTGGAGTTGTTTTGCTACATTCTCACAAAAGCGCATAAGAATTGTCGCAACCTGCGCACGTGTTGCAGTATCTTTCGGGGAAAGAGTTTTATCACTTGTACCATTTACAAGCTCTGATTTATTTGCCCATGCAACTGCATCAAATGCAAAGTCACTTATATCATTTTTATCTTCAAAGGTTGTAATATTTGCTTTGCCACTTACATCATATCCCATAATCTTTGCAAAGCGGTAAATGATAACAGCCATTTGCTCACGGGTTACATCCGTATTGGGAGCAAACTCTGTATCGCTTATGCCATTTACAACACCTTTTTCAGTTGCCCAACTAACTGCATCTGAATACCATTCTCCCGAAGATACATCATCAAAGTTATGGTTATATGCTTTTTCTTCGGGGTTTGCAATTCTATAAAGAACTGTTACAAGCATCGCTCTTGACATTTTGCTGTCAGGCTCAAATCCTTTTCCCGTGCCCTGCATAAGATTGTTTTCGTAAACATACTTCACGGATTCGTAATACCATTCGTCTTTCTTTACATCAGCAAAGGTTGTTTCGCTGAATTCTTCCTTTTCAGGTTCATTCTCTTGTTCAGACTTCTGTTCTTCTTTCTCTTCCTTATCGGTCTTACTTGCAGGGAGTTTGTCAGAATAGAAGTCATCACCGATGTCTGCGCCAAGCTGACAGGTGTACTGCCACTTAATTACATCACCGTTTGCTACTTCAAAATCTGATGCGCCATACTTGATAAAGGTTTTATTAAGCGTAATCATCCACCCACTACCGCTGCCTGCATCAAATTCTCCAAAGGAATCGTAGTCAATGCCTTTATGTGTAAAATCGCCTATTGACGAAAGGTAAAAACCATCCCTTGTAGCGCCTGTATGCTGATATGTAAAACCTTTTGCATCAAGCAGGCGAAGTGTTACATCCGCAACCGTATCTCCCTCGGCAAATGGTACTTGCGTCGAAGAAATTATTGTTCCGAGTGCATTGGGGTAATTTATATTTTCTTCGTCCTCTACTCGCTTACCTTTATCCACGAAACTAATTTTTACATAACCCTCAATTTCATCATCTTCAATGTCAAATTCAAGCGAAGGCTTTGTCGAAGATGTTTCTCGTTCCTTAACGGTAAGGGTAATAGTGTGCGAATCACTATTCACTTTTCCGTCATTTGCAGTAAATACTATTGTATATGTTCCTGTAGCATCAGGAGTAAATTTATAATATTCATCTATCTGTGAGCTCTCACCTTCTCCCACTTTGGCAGTATAGTTCATATCATCGCCGTCACGATCGGTGAAAACTCTTGACATACTGATTGCGTATGTTCCACCAAGGTTTAATGTCGCAGTTTTAGGCGCTGTTTCACGGATGAAAGGTGCTGTATTGTCGCTTGGAAGCATTCCGATACTTACTGTAATATCGGGAAGCAGGCTGCGAGTGGTGAAGGTAGTTTTGTTATCTCTTGTATTGCCACCGCTATCGGGAATATTTCGATGAGTATCGCCATCGTCTGAAAATCCTGTAACACCGATTACTCCAACACCGATATAGCCGTCAGTGAGCATGAATTCTTCCTCTTCGCTATCCGACGGAACGGTAAATTCCATAGTAGTACCATTGAGTGAGAAATCGTATTGTTTGCCTGTGCTGCTAATGGTTTCTTCATCAAAACTGTAGCGGATATGAACTTTGCTGTCGCCATCTGTATTTCCGCTGTAGCCGGGATTAAATGTTCCTGAAATCTTCGGGACTGGTGTGTGAAGACCCACAAGCTTAAGGCTTATTGTATCTCCTGCAGCTACGGGGTTGTCGGGATTTGTAAGGTTCTTAACGGAAAGCTCAATCTTATCTCCGCGAACTATCTGATATGCTACTCCGCTATCGGTAGTAACGCGGATTATATTGTTACCCGACACAATTGGTGCAGTATATATTCCATCAATTCCTTCAAGGACAGTATAATTTACGCCCTTATCCGCAGAAATTGCAACCTCGGTTATATTTGCGTTTTCCGCAGTGGGAGAAAATTTGATTTCTCCGTTTTCGCCAAAGAAGTACAATGTATCAAATTCACTGTCCCAGGGTTTCGCATTAGTTTCGTTATATGCTACACTTCCTGCACTTGTTTTACATTCAATACCAAAATCGACATTGGACGCATTTTCGCCTACTGTTACTACAAAAAGCCCTGTTCGAGCAGGATCGCTTGCACCGTAGAATCCGCTGTAAGAACTGCCGTCAATCATAATGGAATCATATGTTACTTCTATAACTGCAGTTCCCTCTCCGATAGCGGTAAGAGTACGCCAGTTACCACTGCTGTTAGTCATTGGCTGATTTTCATAAGGAGTAAGGCTTACCACATCCTCGCCTGAAATTATGCTGAAATTAAAATCAGGCTGAATTATATGGTTCATAGTAGTATTATTGACAATTTCCCACGCTCTATATGCTTTAATGGTTTTTGTCTGCCCGACAGAAAGTGAAAGATGGTTCTTCTGATTGATATTAATAAGCAAACTGTCATCCGCAACAGTTGATGCATCAGTTCCTGCTGTCGCATAGTTAACTCTGCCTGTGGGAAGCGCATCTTCTTCGGTATAAAGCACCGTTTCTGAGTTGCGGGTCAGATACCCTGCTTTTGTAATCTTACCTTCCATTGATACTCGGTAACTGAGACTTCCGTCTGCGGCAAAATAATGTGTAGATGTACCGTCAGCATTATCAACGGTTGCAAGAGGCTCAAATACTGTATGAATATGATAATTACTTCCAAACTTAAAAAGTTTTACATCTGCCCCGGTAGTGGCAATGATTGTCCTTGGATTTTTGTATGATACTTTAAGATTAACTGTATCCGTATCCTCACTTAAAGTAAGAGTTTCGCTTACAGAATTATATATAGATGTATCTGACGGTGTTGCAGTCAATGTGTATTCCTTTTCTGTTTCAAGCAAGAATTTATCCTCAACACCGCTTGCCTTATATGTACCATAGGAAACGCTTACAGTTCCTGAAACTGCTCTGTCTCCCAAATCAATAATTCCTGCGTGCACTTTAGAGAGCTTTACTGTGCTTCCGCTTGATGCAGGTATAGTCATACCGCCGTACGAGGCGTCGCGTACGGAAATTACAGAAATGTTTTCGGGTATCGAAACGCTATAAGGTATATACCCGTCTGTTTCCTCGCCTGCAACTGATATAAGTGTATTTCCGAGGATATCTGTTCCGTTTTCATCATATCCGTCTGTAATATGAAATATAGGAACTATGTCAGATGGAAGCATAACGGTCATATCATAGTTTACATTTGAGTTTGCTACATTAAGCGTAACCGTAAAGTACTCCTCACTTGTTTTCATACCGTCATTCGCGAAAAACTGAAGGGTATATACTCCCCCGACAGTTGGTATGAATCTATAATTCGCATCAGCAGGAACAGCTTCTTCTTCGTTTATTTTTACGGTATAGGTAAGTTCATCTCCGTCCGCATCAGAAAAGACAGAAGAAAGGTCGAGAGTATATGCGCTGCCTGCAACAAGCTCGGCAGAAGATATTTCATCTTGCCCTTCAGCAAGTGTGGGGATTTCGTTTTCTATTATGTAATTTACAGTATATGTTGTGTAGGTGTTACTGACCGCTTTGGGAACGGAATTATAAAGGTAAAGAGTCTTGGTTGCACTTCCTAAACTGATAGTACTTGTATACTGTGTAGTGCTTCCCTTTCCCTGGTTAAACGCATTACTTGCTGATATAAACGGAAGTCCGTCTGTCTGCGTCAGAGAAAAATTTGCTTTTATCTTACTACCCGTTTCAACTGTACGGGGCAAAATAACAGTTATTGCAGTACCCTCAATACTTGCATCTATTCCTTCTATCACATTATTGTTTTCGTCAGTGAAAGTAACATAATCAAGCGAGCCGTTTGAGGTTTCTTGCCTTATCCATATACCATTTTCAATGGCAGTAGCAGTTACTGTTACCGCAACGGTGTCGGGACAATCTCCGCCTATCTCATTTGATGCAGAAAAAGTTAAGATGTATGTACCTTCTTCAGAAGGAGTAAAACTGTATTTTTTGCCATCAAGTTCTTCTTTTTCTCCGTTTTCATTCACAAGATAATAAATCTCGGCACCGATGAAATATTGCTCAAGTTCTATCGTTGTTTCAAGGCCACAGTAGGCCTCCTTATTATCCTCTGTCATTGTACATACAGGAGGCTCGGTAGAAGTTACTTCTATGCTGATAGTTTTTGTCGCTCCACTTCTGATTCCCTTGAAATAAATCTCTGCAGTGCCTTTTCCGCTTTCCAGTATCAGAGTTCCTTTTTTTGCACTTTTGATATTAGTTCCGTTGAGTGTTGCAGAGCTGAACGCTGAAGAAAAAGAGCCTGCAACAGAAAAGGAAAGTTCAATCTCGGCATCATCGGGAGTATCTTCCGAAAGCTTAACCTTGCAGTTGTTTTTGTCCCACTCGTAGTATTTTACTTCTGCACCCGACAGAGTGAGCGTATTGATATATGCGTAGTTATCTCCCCAGTTTGTACCATCGGTACCATTGGTATAAATAACAGTCGGGCTACTCGTTACTTCTTCTGTTGCAATACCCACAATAGAAAAAGCCATAATTATTACCATAGCAAGTGATAATATTTTCTTTAATTGTGACATTTTTAGCCATCCTTTCAAAATTTAATTGCAGTTTTTTTAATGCTTTACACCTCCGTACCGCAGAAATGCAAAATAAAAAAACTGCGGCTAAAATGCCACAGCTGTTTACCTGTGTTAATCCTTGTACCCGCTCGGTAACGGATACAAACCGCCCATGCGCCAAAAATTGTGGCAAGGACGACACCATCAATGCAGGTCTTCTGACTCGCACCCTCAAACGAATGTATTTCAGCCTTCCCAATTCCTCAGTGACCGACTTTCGTCACGAAACACATTCTTAAGTGCATACAGCGGCAGTTCCGTTCGGGATTTGCACCCGATTCTCTTTTCACCGTATATGCCCAATCGGCATATACGACACATCGCGTGAATCTATTCAATTCCCTAATATGATACCATTTTCAGGCTACAAAGTCAATATGTAAAGTTTTTTCTTTTAAGTAGACAAAGACATAAATATATTGTATAATAAATAGTGAAAAACATCGAGGAGAAAAAGTATGAAAAAGTTGGCTTTCATATTCATTTTAATATTTGTTTGCCTTCTTCCCTGTGCGACTTTTGCCGAGGGTGGTTTCTCGTACTCTTTTGAAACTCCTGATGAAGACAAACTTTGGTCGGGCGGTGTCTTTGACGGTTCAAATTATTTTTCTACCGGCTATCCGCTGTATGTCAACAATCCATTTGGTGAAGTTAAGGGGGACAATGTCACACACGTTCTCGACTATATGTCTACCGTAACGCTGGAAGGCGGAAAAGTATATAATATAAGTGGTCTTATTTTCAATCCGCTTTCGGCATACTCTCCTTCAACTCGCTCTTCTGCGATTTCCGACAGCAACACAAATAATATTATCGTTTCTGTCAGTGGTATTGGTGATGAATGGGCAAAATTCTCCAGCACTTTCTACGTTGGCGAAAGCGGTGAATACAAACTTTCTATTCATTTTGCAGACGGTCATACGGATTTCGGATTTTTTGCTGATGAATTCACTCTTACAGAAGTTGATTGTACGATTTCTTCTATAAATGTTTCAGGGCAGAGCGAAATCCTGATTCCTGCAGTAGGAAGTACAACCAGCTATTATCGTCCATATCTTCTAACAAGCGAAAATCAATCTATTGATATACTTTCTCCACGCGACATCCACTTTTCTGCAACCAATGCAGACGGTGTAAGTTTTAATGGTCGTGAATTTTCTCTTACTGTTACATCCGATGCTAAATCAGCTTCAAGCATTACTTTAGGCTGTTCTCTACGCAACAATGAATTTGTTCCTCCGACATCTTTTTATGTTGAATTTACCGACAATATGATAGATGATAGTTCTTTTGATACAGAAGAATTACTTTGGTCTACTTCTGCCGATTTATCTGTTGTGGAAGATAGCGGTAACAAATACATCAGCATTCCTACAAACGATTATGGTGATTTCGGATATTTCGCTACACTTAACTACACGCCTTCGCAAATTCTGATGGAGGGTTCTTTATATGTTGTTCGCGCACGGGTAAAATCGGACAGCAGTTTCATATCTGCAATCCACGCTAAAAATGGTGCAGAAGTAAAGGATGGTACGCTCTTCTTTTCAATAAAAGATATTTCTGGCGAAGATTGGCAGGAAGTTTTTGCAGCATTTGTACCCGAGCAGAGCGGTATTTATGATATTTCTATCAACTTCTGTTCGCAAAACGACTGTACAATATATGTCGATGACATAAAACTTTCGTGCGAAACTTACGCACCGGAATATTTAACACTCCACGCACCGGGAAACATTCCCGTTCCGGTTGTGGCGACAACTTATCCTGTTTCGGGGCTTCTTCGAGACCAGTTGGGAAATGTAATTCCTACAGAAAATGTGAATATTCAGCTTTTGAATCAGAATGCATCGGTTTATCTTGACGATGATTCTAATATTGTAGTTCATCCTGATGCCCCTGCAGGCGAGTACACAATTTATGCAAGTTATTATTTGGATCAATCCATAAACGCAAATCTAAACTTCACCATAGGTTATGATTTTATTGGTGATGGCGGTTTTGAAAATACCATTCCCAACGAATGGTGGATGGTATCATCGCCGTTTGAGTGCGATTTTTACATGCGACATGACGGATATGAAAGACGCGGACTTGTAAACTGTCGCGGGAATTATTTTATGCTACTTAATAATTCCTACGTTCACTTGATCAAAAACACTCCGTATGTATTTAATTCGTCTTTTGCAGTGCCGACTGATTGTACGACTACGCTTTTTATTGAGACGCTTGAAGGAGATTTTCTTCCTCTTGCACAGTTTTTAATTCCGGCAGGAACAACACTCGACGAAAAGCTTTCACCCGAACTTTTCCTTGCCGAGGAAGATGCTGTCGGCAGAATTTTCCTTTATATCGAATCGGATAATGGCGAACCATTTTCTGTTTATATGGACAATCTTTCACTCAAGAGCGCGTCTATTTCTGCTCTCTCTCCCCGTATAACAGGTTTGACATATGTAAATGGTGCGGCTGACGCTGAATTCATTTTGTACAATACCATTTCCGAAAATGATGACGCTTCTGCGTGTTTTATAAACTGGTATGTATCGGATAAAATGCATGGCAAATATACAGAGCTTCCTTACAGTGGAAAAAGCATTTACTTCGATACAACATTCCTTAACAAGTATGTTTATTTCGAGGTTATTCCCATTTGTCCCATTACAGGTTTTTCAGGAGAAGTCGTGCGCAGTGCCCCAATCCTCATAACCTATCAGCCAGAAAGCGACCTTTTTAATTCTACGGTAAATTGGGACACCCCGACAGAAGATTTCTTTGAAGATATCATCTCGCATTGGGGTAAAGAATATATAAATACTCTTGCGCAAAGCGATATTATCTCCGGCAGAAGTGACGATACTTTCGCGCCCGATGAAGAAATCACTCGTGCAGAGTTTTCTAAAATGCTTGCCTTGGCATTTTCAGTTAATGCCGTATCGGACGACTTGGCTGTATTTTCCGATATTTCAAAAGATGATTGGTACTACAAACACGTAACTGCTCTCTATCTGGCAGGTATAATAAACGGTACTTCTGACGTCACATTCTCGCCCGACGAACTTCTTACGCGTGAACAGGCGGTAACTATGGCAATCAGACTTTATGAAAAGGCGACATCTTCAACGGCATCTGTTGGTCAAATTTCATTTACTGACGAAAGTGCGATTTCTGAATGGGCACTTATTCCAACTAAAAAAGCAAACAGACTGAACATCATAAAAGGGTTCCCCGACGGAACGTTTGCTCCGAAGGAGTCTCTTACAAGAGCACAAGCTGCGGTGATTATTTACAATCTCGCAAATTTGCTTGAAAAATAATTACAATTTAAAATATATTTAGAGGTGACAAAAATGGTTGAACTTAAAAACGGAATTTTGGAAGTTAAGCTTACCGAAATCGGTGCAGAAATCAAAAGCGTTGTGAAAAACGGCGTTGAATACATGTGGCCGGGTAAGGAAATATGGCTTCAGACTGCACCTATGCTTTTCCCCATCTGTAGCGGTCTTAAGGACGGAAAGTACATCCTTGACGGCAAGGAATACTATATGGAAAAGCACGGTTTTACAAGAAATACTCCTTTCACACTTGAAAGCGCAGATGAAAAGAGCGTGACTTACCTCCTTTGCGAAAGTGAAGAAACTCTCAAGGTTTATCCTTTCAAGTTTGAACTTCGTATCGTTTACACTCTTGACGGAGATAAAATCAAGGTTGAGTACAAGGTAAAGAACAAGAACGACAGAAAAATGTATTTCTCAATCGGTGCTCATGAAGCGTATTATACACCCGAAGGTATTGATGCTTATGACGTTATCTTCAGCGAGAAAGAAAGCCTTAAGTCTTCATACTTCGGTGATGGAACTGTTCTTAACTCTACATTCCCTCTTACTGAAAACACAGATACATACCACCTTACAGATAAGATTTTTGAAGAGGTTGATTCAATCATTATCAGAACTCTTAAATCACGCAGTGCAACACTCGTTAACCGCGAAACAAAGAGAGGCGTTAAGGTAGACTTCCCCTTTGCAAGTTCATTCCTTATCTGGCACATGAAGGGTGCTAATTACATCTGTCTTGAGCCGTGGGCAGGCTTCCCCGATGTTGAGGGTACAGACCACGACTTTACCAAGAAGGAAGGTATTATACCGATTGAGATTGGCGAGGAATATGTTGGCGAGCATACATTAACATTTATATAATCGGCTCCTTATTCAGCGCAGAACACTTTAAGGCGAAATTATGTTAATCGGAATTATTTTCATAAAATTAATTCAATAAATTTTGGTAGGGATTCGGTAATACGAATCCCTATCTTTTTTATGCCTTAAAGTTATCGGCAAACTTCACCCACGGAGTATCTTTATACACCTGCGGGTTCAGTTTACCAATTCTGCATCTGAATCCGTTCGCCTCCCTTTTTTCTTTCTTATTCAGCGCAGAACACCAAACAACAAAAAAAGGATGCAAGACTTTCTTGCATCCTTTTTATTATAACTTTTCTACTGTTACTTCTTTATAATATTTCTCAACAAGTTCCTGCGACACCATACCGGTTTCCTCAAACTGGGTATTGGCTGTTCCTGCAGCCATACCAAGTTTTATACTGTCAATCACACTCATACCGCGTGTCAGTCCTGTTGCAATACCTGAAACAGTGCTATCGCCTGAACCAACAGTATTTTTGACCTTTACATCAGGCGAATTGAATTTATAAAACTCACCTTTCATATATGCCATTGCTCCGTCTTTACCGAGGGTAATAAGCGGAAGCTCTATTCCCTTTTCATCAAGGAAAAGAAGAGCTTTTTTCACATCCTCGATAGATTCAATTTCCTTTTTCATAAGGAGCGAAAGCTCATAGCGGTTGGGTTTAATCATAAAGGGCTTTGCCTCTATAACATCTTCAAGCACCTTTCCGCTTGCATCGACTATTGCGCGTTTATTATGCTTTTTCGCAATACGGATTATTTCCCGATAAAAGCTACTGCCTACCCCTTGGGGCAAACTTCCCGACGCACAAATTATATCACAATCTTTTACACGTTTTTCAAGTTCAGCCAAAAATTCTTCAACCTGTTTTTGAGTTACAAGCGGACCTTTTTCAAGAATTTCCCCCGAAAGTCCGTTCTTGTCGGAAATATTTACGCACACGCGTGTTTCTCCATCAACCTGAGTAAAATCTGTTTCTATACCAAGTTTTTGGAGTTCACTCTTTATATATTCACCATTAAATCCGCCGACGAAACCCATCGCGGCACTATTTTCACCCATCAAGCGCGCAACACGTGCTACATTAAGTCCTTTACCGCCTGCGGAATACACCATTCTTTCAGGGCGATGCACCTCACCCATCTCGAAATTATCTACAAAGTAGACTCTGTCTACTGTCGGATTTGCAGTTATTGTAAGAATCATATAAATCACCTTCTACCTTATATTTTACATTATATCACTTTTTATACAAAAAGCCACCAATTTTTGAAAATTGGTGGCTTATAATTATTTCTTTCTGTTTTTTGCTTCCTGAAGCTTTGTATGTCTGCGCATCTTAACTTCGTGGCTGATAGGTGTGATGTCACCTGCTGACATAAGTGCCTGACGGGTTAATACAGGACCGAATAATTCATAAATCAATACTGCAAAAAGTGTTATATTGCGGATAAGGTTACCATCCGTTCCAAGCTGCATTGCAGTAGCACACATACCAAGAGCAACACCTGCCTGCGGGAAAAGTGTTATACCAAGGTATTTGCATATATTCGGCGCACATTTTGTCGCCTTTGCGCTGACAAATGTTCCGATATATTTACCAAGCGAACGGAACACAATATATACAACGCCAATGAAAACTATCGCAATGTTTGTAAATACGCTAAGCTCAAGTTCTGCACCGCTGATTACAAAGAAAAGTGCAAAAAGCGGAGATGTCCATTTGTCTGACTGCTCCATAAGGTCATGTGACAAGGGACAGATATTGCAGAATACTGTACCGAGCATCATACACACAAGAAGCGAAGAAAAGCTTATATGCACAGGACCTGCATGGAAATCAAGCATTGAAAGAGAAACTGTCAGAAAAACAAACGCAATTGTCATATTAAGACGGTTTGTGTTTGAATTGAACATCTTTTCAAGCTGGGTAAGAATCCAACCCATAATCGCACCAAGAACAAGCGAACAAACAATTTCAACCAAAGGATTAATAAGGATTGAAATAACATCCACAGTGCCTGTAACAAGAGTTTTTGCGATACCAAACGATACGGCAAAAATGATAAGACCGACTGCGTCGTCAAGTGCAACAATCGGAAGAAGGAGATCTGTAAGGGGGCCTTTTGCCTTGTACTGACGAACAACCATAAGTGTTGCTGCAGGAGCTGTTGCAGTTGCTATTGCACCAAGTGTTATAAGCTGTGCAACGGAAAGTGTTCCGGGCATGAATACATGCACACACCAAAGCGCAAGGTCAACGAAAAGCGTTGCTGTAAGCGCCTGAAAAATACCGATAGCAAATGCCTGCTTACCAATATGCTTGAGGTCTTCAACACGGAATTCGTTACCGATTGAAAACGCGATAAATCCAAGAGCAACCTCTGAAATGAGTGAAAGTGCGTGCACGGCTGACATACTTTCAAACCCGAGGCCTTTTATACCGAGAGCACCCATACAATAAGGTCCTATCAGCACGCCTGCGATAAGGTAAGCAGTAACTGACGGAAGCTTAAGTGGTTTGAATGCACGAGTCATTAAAAGCCCTGCCAAAAGTGCGATTGATACCGATAATAATGTACTCATTTTCTGATACTTCCTTTAAGCACACGGGAGTCGAACCCCGTATGCCTTAAATTTGTAAAATTTGCACACTTTTCATTTGTCGTCCGTAGAAGGCGTCAGCCTATCTTCGTCCTCCGCATAAAAATTGCACTAAATTTTATGCATTTAAGGTCGAAGAGTTTTAAGACAGACAATTTTCG
>JAZREK010000019.1:0-11117 GCA_045660765.1 Clostridia bacterium | reverse complement strand
TGTCAGCATTATAAGGTCGTCAAAATCAAGGTCGTTTGACGTTTTAAGCTTTTTCTGGTAAAGAGTGTAAAGGCGTGCAAGTTCCTTTTTGCGAAAATCAGTTCCGTATTCTTCGGTGTATTCGGAAGGTGTTAAGAGGTTGTCCTTTGCAAAAGAAATTTCACTCATAACACTTCTGGGAGGGAACTGTTTTTCGTCGTAATTAAGTTCTTTAAGACATTCCTTGACAAGCGATTTCTGGTCGTCGCTGTCAATGATGTTGAAATTTTTATCATAGCCAAGGCGCTCTATATCACGTCTTAAAATTCTCACGCAGGCGGAGTGGAAAGTCCTTACCCACATATCGTTCGCATCCGCGCCGACAAGTGCTTCAACACGGTCTTTCATTTCCTTGGCTGCCTTGTTTGTAAATGTAATTGCAAGGATGTTCCAAGGCGCCACCCCACATTCGCCAATCATATATGCTATGCGGTGTGTAAGCACGCGTGTTTTACCGCTTCCCGCACCTGCCAATACCAGAAGAGGACCGTTGATACATTCAACGGCCTCTCTCTGCTGATTATTAAGTTTGCTTAAAAGTTCGTTCATAGGATCAAATCCTTTTATTTCTTAAGGGTGATTGCTTTTTTAACGTTTCCTGCAATATTTTCTGCAGTAAGACCATATTCCTCGAAAAGCTGTGCAGGCTTACCACTCTTACCAAACACATCCTGTGTACCTACACGCATCATAGGAACGGGATATGTTTCGCAGAGAACTTCTGCTACTGCGCTGCCAAGACCGCCGATTACGTTATGTTCTTCCGCAGTAACGATTGCCCCTGTCTTTCTTGCAGTCTTTTCGATAAGTTCACGGTCAATGGGCTTGATTGTATGTATGTTGATTACTTCGGCATCAATACCGTCTTTTTTGAGAAGTTCGCGAGCTTCAAGCGCATAAGGAACCATAAGGCCTGTTGCGATGATTGTTGCATCCTTACCTTCTTCAAGTACAACACCCTTGCCGAGTTCAAACTTGTAGTTTGTTTCGTCAAATATCTGCGGAACTGCGAGTCTTCCGAAACGAAGGTAAACGGGGCCGTCATATTCTACAGCCGCTTTTACAGCTTCCATAGCTTCGTAGTGGTCTGCAGGGTTTATGATAATCATACCGGGAATAGTGCGCATAATACCGATGTCTTCAAGACACTGATGAGTTGCACCGTCTTCACCAACAGAAATACCTGCGTGTGTTGCACCAATCTTTACATTAAGATGAGGATATGCTACACCGTTTCTTATCTGTTCAAATGCGCGACCTGCCGCAAACATAGCAAAAGAGCTTGCAAAAACAATCTTGCCTGTTGAAGCAAGACCTGCTGCAACGTTAATCATATTGCCTTCTGCGATACCTGTATTTATAAATCTTTCGGGGAATTTCTTTTTGAATGTATCTGTCTTTGTTGATTTAGAAAGGTCTGCATCCATAACAACGATGTCATACTTTTCTCCAAGCTCGGCAAGAGCCATACCGTAGCTTTCACGTGTTGCTTTCTTATCTCCGATTGCCATTTATATCATTCCTTTCTTATTCCTTAGTAAGCTCGGCGAGTTTTGCGTCGAGTTCTTTTATTGCCTGTTCGTACTGCTCTGCATTAGGCGCGTTACCGTGCCAGCCGGCCTGATTTTCCATGTAGGAAACGCCTTTACCCTTGATACTCTTTGCAATAATCATAGTGGGTTTGCCGTTAGGAACAAGAGCTTTGTCGATAGCCTCGCGAATCTGGTCATAATCGTGAGCGTCGATTGTAATTACATTCCAGTTGAATGCTTCAAACTTCTTGTCGATAGGATATGAGCTCATAACTTCTGCAATATCGCCGTCAATCTGAAGTCCGTTATTATCAACGAATGCAATAAGGTTGTCAAGTTTGTAATGTGCCGCAAACATAGCTGCTTCCCAAACCTGACCTTCTTCAATTTCGCCGTCGCCTAAGATTGTGTAAACCTTGAAATCCTTTTTATCAAGTTTAGCTGAAAGAGCCATACCGCAAGCGGCTGATATACCCTGACCGAGAGAGCCTGTTGACATATCTACACCGGGGATATGTTTCATATCGGGATGTCCCTGCATGATACTGTCGATTTTACGGAGTGTAGCACACTGCTCCACAGGGAAAAATCCGCGTTCTGCCAAAATACCATAAAGTGCAGGTGCGCAGTGTCCTTTTGAAAGAACGAATCTGTCGCGATCTGCCATTTTGGGATTTTTGGGGTCGATGTTCATTTTCTCGAAATATAAGACTGCGAGAATGTCTGCGATAGAAAGACTTCCGCCGGGATGTCCCGCTGCCGCATTGTAAATGCCTGTGATAGCATGTTTTCTTGCTTTGTAAGCATAGATTTCTGTTGTGTTTTTCATTGTGCTCTCTCCTTGGTTTTTTATTGTGCAAGCATTGCTTCATACGCTTTTTCAAGCAGGTATGAAAGTCGCTCGTTCTGTCCGCTTGTGTAAAGATATCCGACAAGGGTTTCAAAACCCGTTGCCATACGGTAATCCGTAACATCGGCATTTTTGGGCGGAGTGCTTTTTGCATTTCTGCCCCATTTGAGTACCCTAAGCTCGTCTTCAGTAAGTTCCGCCTCAATTGCATAGGCGCTTATTGCCTGCGAATGAGCTTTTACGAAACTTACCGCCTCTTTATGCATATCGGTTACATGGCGATTACCCTTCTGAAGAATTTTTGTTCTGATAAAAAGGTCGTACACACTGTCGCCTATATATGCAAGTGCGAGCGGGCTGTATTCTTTAGGATTTATGTTATCCTCGGTAAATAGCATATTACTTCTCTACCTTCCATTTCACACCATCGGGTGTATCTTCAAGAACGATACCGCGTGCCTTGAGGTCGTCACGAATCTGGTCAGCGAGTGCCCAGTTCTTATCTTTTCTTGCCTGTGTTCTCTGTGCGATGAGTTCTTCAATTTCTTCATCAAGGCTTGCCTTCTGTGTATTTTTAAGAAGTCCAAGTACATTACCAAGTTCGATAATTGTACTCTTTGCCGCTTCAAGTTCTGCTTTGTTAGGAGCAGTCATTGAGTTAGCAAAACGAACTGCCTCAAAAATAGCAGAAATTGCATCTGCAGTATTAAGGTCATCTTCCATAGCAGAAATGAACTTCGCCTTATAGCTTTCCATAGCATCCTTGATTTCGCTCTTTACCTCGCCATCGGGAGCGTTGTTCATAAGGAAATCAAGATTGTCTATGCAGTTATAGATTCTGTCCAAACCATTCTTTGCCGCATCCATAAGCTCGTCACAGAAATTGATGGGGCTTCTGTAATGAGCAGAAAGCATAAAGAAACGGATAACTTCGTAATCATATTTTTCAGCGATGTCACGAACGGTAAAGAAGTTACCGAGTGACTTACTCATTTTTTCGTTGTTTACATTGATGAAACCGTTGTGGAGCCAGTAGTTTGCAAAGGGAGTTCCGTTTGCACAAACGCTCTGCGCGATTTCGTTTTCGTGATGTGGGAATATAAGGTCAAAACCACCGCTGTGAATATCGATTGTATGACCGAGGTAACGGTTTACCATAGCGGTACATTCAATATGCCAGCCGGGTCTGCCGATGCCCCAGGGACTTTCCCAACCGATTTCGTCGTCAGTCTTTCTCTTTTTCCAGAGAGCGAAATCCATCGGATGACGCTTCTTGTCATCAAGTTCCTTACGAACACCGCTTTCAAGGTCTTCAAGAGGCTGGTGGCTGAGCTTGCCATATTCCTTGTAGCTTTCAACGGAGAAGTAAACATCACCCTCAACTTCATACGCGTGACCTTTTTCAATAAGTGTTTTTACGGTTTCTATGATTGCGTCAATGTTTTCTGTTGCTCTGGGATGAACAGAAGCCTCTTTAATACCGAGTGCCTGTGCATCCACAAAGTATTCTTTGATATATTTTTCCGCGATTTCGGGAACTGTTACTCCTTCTTCGCGTGCCTTGTTTATAAGTTTGTCGTCAACGTCGGTAAAGTTCTGTACGAACTTAACATCGTATCCTCTGTACTCGAGGAACTGTCTTAAGCAGTCAAATACGATGAACGGACGCGCATTTCCAAGATGGAAATAGTTATAAACTGTCGGTCCGCAAGAGTACATCTTTACCTCGCCCTCAACGAGTGGTTTGAATTCTTCTTTTGAACGGGTTAAAGTATTATACAATTTCATTTATATCACGCCTTTCGTTATTGTCTGTTATCATTCATAAGTGCATCAAGCTCCGCTGTAAGCTTATCAATTCTTGCACTCATTCTGCAAAGTTCCTGACTGACAGGGTCGGGAATGTGAATCTGGTCAAGGTCGTCAATACGCTTGTCACCGCGTTTTACAACTCTCGCCGGAACACCGACACAAGTACTGTCGGGTTCAACCTCACGAAGAAGCACTGCGTTTGCGGCGATTTTTGAATTATCGCCTACGGTAAACGGACCGAGGATTTTTGCGCCTGCACCAACCATTACGTTGTTGCCGAGGGTTGGATGACGTTTTCCCGTATCCTTTCCCGTACCGCCAAGGGTTGCACCCTGATAGATTGTACAGTTGTCGCCGATGATTGTTGTTTCTCCGATTACAACACCGCAGCCGTGGTCAATTAAAAGTCCCTTACCAATGGTTGCACCGGGGTGTATTTCTATTTTTGTAAAGAAGCGCACAACCTGACTTATAAGACGCGGGATAAAACGAAGTCCCCACTTATAAAGCATATGTGAAAAGCGGTGAAAAAGCACCGCGTGAAATCCCGGATAAAGAAGTGCTACTTCCAAACCATTTCTTGCCGCGGGGTCGCGCTCCAATATTGCTTTTATATCGTAAAGTGTTCTGGATTTTATATCAATCACCTCTTGTGTAAGTTGTGTATTTCCACAACTCAATCCGTATGCCATTTTATTATATAATAAAATGCACCAAAACACAACAATATTTTTAAGTTTTTTTGCAAAATAAAAAAGCCTTGAATTTGTATTTTCAAAGGCTTTTTTTGTACTTTTATTTTAAGTTCTCCAAAAACTTTTCCGATTCTTCGCGTGAGCGAAACATTTTGACGTTTTTTGAGGAATGTTTTTTGAGCAACTCCATTACTTTTGGGCGCTCGTTTTCATTGTAAGTTTTTATAAAATTTATAAATTCCTCATCCTCATTTTCAGTTTCAAACCACGGCATATCACTGCGGGGTTTTCCACGTCTTTCCTCTATTCCCGAAAGGCAGATTTCGGTGGGATAATCGAGAAAGAAAACAGTATCACACTCTTTTATACGCATATCCATAGTTCCCGCATAATTACCGTCTATAATCCACTTTTCACGGGATAAAACACCGTGTAACCGATTGAGAAAAACCTCTTTCGAAACGGTCGTTTTATCGTCGTTCCAATAAAGCATATCAAGATGATATAATGGCAAATCAGTAACCTTTTCGAGTTTCCTTGCAAATGTACTTTTACCACTTCCGGGGCATCCGATTATCAGTACTTTTTTCACTATATCGCTCCCCATTTATTATATTTCGGCAATAATCTCAATTTCAATAAGTACGTCTTTGGGAAGTCTTGCAACCTCAACACAAGAACGTGCAGGGTAAGGCGTAGTGAAATATGTTTCATAAACCTGATTTATTTTGGCAAAATGCTCCATGTTTTTGATAAAAACTGTTGTTTTCACAACGTTGTCCATGCTTGTTCCTGCATCTTCAAGCAGTCCTTTTATATTAGTGAAAACCTGATGCGCCTGCGCCTCGACATCTGCAGGAATTTCGCCTGTTTGAGGATTTACGGGAATCTGTCCCGATGTAAAAACCATATTTCCCATCACGATTGCTTGTGAATACGGTCCGATTGCCGCAGGGGCTTTGTTTGTTTTGATTTCTTTCATTTTACAATTTTCCTTTCACAAAATTCAACAAAGTTCGTGTCAAGTCGGGAGAACAGTGAATAATAGGACCTACTATTCCCCGAACATTTTCCATTAAAACCCGCGAAAATACTGGATTTTCCTGCTCCGATGGTATATGTAAATATCAAAATCGGCAAACTATTGTTTTAAATTTTATAGACTTGACACAAGTAAATACTCTCTACGCCTTATCCATAAAGAACATTAAAATTATCATCACTACAAAAACAAGAATGGGTAAAAACTGGATAATAAAACTAAATCTACTCTTTCCTCTTTTCCTTGTTATTGCTGATGTAAAAATACTAGCGATTGACAAAAGCGGAATAGAAAAGCCAATCCAAGTAATTGCATTCAAAAGAGAAATCTTCAATGTCGAATAATTGGTTGTAGGGGCATCCCAAAAGAATATTGTAAAAACTCCTGCAATTGACAATGGCACATAAATGCATGACAATACAATGTTAAAAATAAAACCTTTTTTATCAAGAGAATTATATTCATAGCCATTTTTCTTTGGTATAAAAATAGCAATTAACAACACAACTACTGCTAATATTTTTAAAATATCCATTATTGTAATATTAAATTCCATATCACACACCACCCAAAATTCCAACAATGTGTGTAACAAAATACTGTAACCAAAGACCAACACTAATCAATATGCTTACAACATTAAACACAATGTATTTACGTCTTTTATTCTTAACAGAATATATAAGTGCAAATAACCACAACACAGGAATAACAGGAATCAACGAAATACAGTTAATAACCTTAGAAACATCTCTTATAATAAAAAAGAGTTGTTCCTTTTGCACATCAAAAGCATTTCCTGAAACTCTAAGGAGAATCATTATTGAACTCCAAAGAATCCACATTATAATGTTGTACCAAATATATGTCTTTTGTATTTTCATATGTGCAACCTCTCTTCCTTTTTCCGCATCATTCGACATTGCGAGATGTAAGGTTTAGATGCAGCCAATTTTTAAGAAAGTTCGTGTCTAGTTGGTGTTGAAAAATTTACCAACCACATTCTTCTTTTAAAAACTCTCCAAAAGAAGTGTCAATAACATCTAAATCAAAATCATAATAGTACACATATGCTATTTCTTGTTTTTGATCAGAGAATCCAACAAGCACTAGTTTTTTAGGATACATTAAATCATATTTGTTTACATCTAAAACATTAAATTCAAAACCATCGTATTGAAAATGAGGTTCTTTTTCATTCTCGTTATATCTCAATGTGTCTGTCTGATAAACAAATTTTTCGGATAAAAGTTCTTTTTCTTTGTTATAGTTTTGAACATCATATGAAACTTTCAGTGTATATGCATCCGATACAAAAAATAGCATCCTGTCGTGATAATGCTTAAAATATAAATCTTCATAATTTCCAATTTCATCTAACGCAGGAAGAACATCTACACTTTCAAGAACTTCATTATATTTCTCTACATTGTAGCTCACACTATCCCCAAATAAAACCCATAATATCACAAGTGGACACACAACAAATATTAGTATGAAAACTGAGACAACATTTCTTTTCGCTTTTCGTATTTCTTTGTTTGCCTTAAAATCATTATCATCATATTTATGCATTATATCACTCCTTTCGACAATATTTGACATCCATATTGCGACAGATAAGGTTTAGATGCAGACCTTTTTGGTGTCATGTTCGTGTCAAGTTAGGATCTATAAATTAATTCATGCAACTTGTATGCTTATACCAAGCAAAGGTGCAAGTATCAAATATATGGTAACAACACTTAAAATTGGTGTAAGTATTATAGCACTATATATTATAAACTTTTTATACTTATTTTCCAATTTAAAAAATGCAAAAATATGTAATGCCAAATAAATTATATAACTTATTCCACAACCGAAAAAAGCAAATGCACCATCACCACCCCAGAACCACATAAACACAAAGTATTCAACCATTAAAAATATAGCCAGGGGTATATGTAGTAAAAATAATATTACTTTCTTCATTTATGTACTTCCTTTCTCCAAAACTCGACATTATTTATATTGCGACACATAAGGTTTAGATGCAAGCCTTTTTGGTATCAAGTTCGTGTTAAGTTAGGACAAAAAAATCATTTTTCCTTGCTTTTTGCTCGAAATGCAATGCCTCCGGCAATTTGTAATCCACTTATAGCAAGTGGAATAAATACCATATACTTACCTAAACTCCTGGAACGCTCATCATTTGAAAGCAAATAAGTTATCCCAACTAAAACACATACTAATAAAGCTATGCTAAATACTCCAACCAATATTTTTAATACAACGCGAAAATTCTTGTTTTCCATTTTATCTGGTACACATCTCTGCATCAAATAAAACCAACCTTCGCAGATTCCTTCAAAAATAATTTCTAAGAAAACAATAATCCAATCCATGCTTTCAACCACCTTTTTCGCCAATATTCGACACACTTTACATTGCTCGTGTCAAGTCGGGGCAAAAATATTTCCACTTTAAGTTTAATTATATAACCGCCAACACTATTCCGAAAATTATAATTCCTGCACACCAGAGCTTTCGTGCAATTTTTTCGCCATAGACAAGTTTTCCGCTTAAAATTGCCACTATTGCCGAGCTTTGCTTAATCAGTGTCATAATCGTTACCTGACTTGATTCGTAAGAATTTGCCACAAAGAGCATACGGTCGCCCACAATCAAAAGAAAGCTCAGGATATAGACATACGGATTTTTTGCACATGCGATAATACCGACTTTTTGACCCTTTGCAAGAATATAGATATAGTACATCGCAGAAAGCATCAGCATAAACCAGAACTGAAGCTGGATGCTACTGACAGATGTATATGACATAATATACTTGTCCAGAGTGCCTGACACCGCATTCAAAAGACACGAAATAAGGATAAGCCATACGTAGCGATTGTCCGTTTCTTTTTCGTTTTTCTCTTTTTTCCTGTTTACAAGATATAATCCCGTTACAACGAGAAGCAAACTTATAACACCTTTAAAGGTAAGACTTTCGCCGAGGAAAAGCACCCCCATCATAGTCGAAAAGAATACTCGTGACAGATCCATAACACTATAAAAGCTGACGGATAGTTTTTTCACCGCCACAAAGGTTGCAATCCATGCAAAGAAAATCACGAAAGACTTCAGTCCTATCAGCGCGAAAGACTTCGCATCAAGAGAAAAGACATCGCGAGCCATCGGCACAGTCATCAAAAACCCGATAAATGTATAGGCAAAAAGTGCGCTGATTACATCATGTTTTTCAAGTATTTTCTTTTTAATCGGCTCACGGACACCTTTAAATATGCCGTATAGCAGAACAAAAATCACCCAAAGTTCCAAAACATAAATCTCCTTTTTAGTTCCTTAATCTGCTTCTCAATTAAAACTTCTAATATAAAAACACCTATTTAAAGTTAAAATAGGTGTTTTTTTAATTAATCCGCGTAAATAATAAGCGCGATAAGTTCAACATCATCGCTACTCTCGTTCTTGATTGCATGGCCACTTCCTGCCGGTGTAAGAGTTACGTCGCCTGCAGTTACCGTTGTCTTTGTTCCGTTATCGTCATAAACGGCAGTTCCCCTTATTATGTAGAAAAGCTCGCTGTCAGTTTCGTGTACGTGGAAACCGATTCCGCAGCCGGGTTTAAGAAGGATTTTGCCGAAAAGTCTACCCTTGTTATTAAGTTCCTCGGCAGTTACGAAACTGCTTACAACTACTGTTCCGTCGCCACCGCGCATATTTTCACGAAGTTCGGTTTTGAAATCATTGAAGTTTCTTATCATAACAGAATCTCTCCTATCAAATCGCATATTACGATTGATTTTTTGTTAATAATAATATATAATATTATCAGGATTTTTTCAAGTGTTTTTTATGAATCAGGAGAAAATTATGGATATGAATTTTTTTAACCCAACAAACATTATTACAGGGAAAAATTGTATTAAAAATAACGCCTCTCTTTTTGCCCCTTTTGGCACAAAATGCCTTATCGCAACAGGTAAAAATTCGGCTAAAAAATCGGGCGCACTCGACGATATTATATCGGTTTTAAAGGAGCAGGGAATCAGCTACGTTATATTTGACGAAATTGAGCAAAATCCGTCTTATGAATCCTGCCTTCGTGCGTCGGATGTCGCAAAAGAGTTTGGTGCAGAATTCATAATAGGAATCGGCGGTGGCTCACCGCTGGATGCTTCAAAAGCAATTGCAGTACTTGCCGCAAATTCAGACACATCGGCAAAGACGCTCTATTCTTCAAAATGGGAGAAATCCCCTCTCCCCATCATCGCGGTAGGAACTACTGCAGGTACGGGAAGTGAGGTTACTGCAGTTGCAGTTATAACAAATCCCGACGGGCAGAAGCAAAGTTTCCGCACAAACGAAACCTACCCGTCGTTGTGTTTTGGAGATCCGACATACACAATGTCACTTTCGCCGGAGTTTACACGCTCGACGGCACTTGACGCGCTTGCTCATTGTATGGAAAGTTATTTTAACAGAACGGGAAATGAACTTTCTCGAACATTTGCTCTTCGCGGTATTTCAATACTTCTTGAAATGCTCGATAAAACTGCAATTTGTGATACCGAATCCCTTGCTTATGATGACCGTGAAAAGCTCTACTGCGCATCTTTATACGGCGGACTTGCAATTTGTGTTACAGGTACGGCATTCCCCCATGCGCTCGGCTATTTCTTGTCGGAGCAGTATGGTGTCAGCCACGGAAATGCGTGCGCAATCTATCTTGAGGAATTTATCAGCCACAACGAAAAGGTTGCACCCGATGAAGTTGCAAAGTTTTTCGATGCACTTCGCACGGATAAGGAAAATCTTATCGCGCTGATTAAAAAGAATCTCCCCGACCTTTGCGTGAAGCTGACGGAGGAAAAAATCGCCAAGCTGTCACCGAGATATAACAATAACAAAAGCCTTTTAAAATGCTACGGCACAGCTGATGAAGCACTGGCAGTTGGCATACTTAAAAAACTGTTTATTTAAGAAAAAAGACAACCTTTTTGAACTGCACCATTTTGTGCAGACAGAACAAAAAAGACATTATTGTAGTGTAATTTAATATTAAGCAACATGCTGACTTCGTTTTTCAAACGGGGTCAGCTTTGTTTTAAGTTGTATTCTTTCATTGTTGTAAAAGTGTA
>JAZREK010000018.1:0-3806 GCA_045660765.1 Clostridia bacterium | reverse complement strand
GACGACTAATAAATAGGCAGTTGGTTATAGGGATAAGTCGGTTTTGAACTGACCTTTTCCGCTAAAAGTGCATCAAAAAATCAGGTAATACATCAAGTATTACCTGATTTTTATTCTTTCTTTTAACGAAAAATTTCTATTTCAAAACTGCATCGCACTTTCAAGAGTGCAGTTTTTGCTTCAGTACAAACAATAAAATCGAAGATTATCCTTCCGGATATCAAGATTTTTTGTGCAGTAATGGACAAAAAAAGCCTCTTAAAAGCGATTTATCCCTATGACCAACTGCCTAACAAAACGGAGTGTGAATTCACACTCCGTTTTTTACTGTATAGGAAATTGCCTGCTTTTTCGCGAGCAACATTTGTTGGTTTCAAGTTTGGTTGGCACGCGAAGTGGGTGAAGCGGCAAGCTTCTTAAAATCTGAAATCGCGTATTCCGTTTTGTATGTTTTCAAGATTTGCTCTGCAAACCTCTTTAACTTTTTCTTTGGGGATATTTTCAAACTCTGCCTGAATCAGTGCTTCGCCGATTTTCTTCGTATCTTCGGAAGCATAGTCCATCAAAAATTCCTTAAGTGTCATAAGTGCGTTCGGATGGCAGCAGTTCTGAATCTGTCCCGATTTACAAAGTGACATAAATCTGTCGCCTGTTCTGCCTTCGCGGTAACACGCTGTACAGAAAGAGGGGATAAAGCCAAGCTCCATAAGCCACTTTACAACTTCGTCAAGTGTTCTTGTGTCGGAAACGTCGAACTGTTCGCTGTCGTGCGGTCTTTCTTCTTCGGTATAGCCGCCGACGGAAGTTCTTGAAGCACCGCTTATCTGTGAAACGCCAAGTTTTAAAACTCTTTCCCTTACAGCCTGACTTTCACGTGTTGAAATAATCATTCCTGTGTAGGGTGTAGAAATTCTGATGAGTGCACAAATCTTCGCAAATGTTTCGTCGTCAATTCCGTTATCGAAAACATCGGGGTCAATGTCATCGGCTCTCTTTATTCTCGGAACGCTTATTGTGTGCGGGCCTACTCCATGCACAGCTTCAAGATGTTCTGCGTGCATTAAAAGTCCTGCAAATTCATACTTGTAAAGCTCAAGTCCGAAAAGAACACCAAGTCCTACGTCGTCAATACCACCCTGCATAGCTCTGTCCATCGCTTCGGTATGGTATGCGTAATTATGCTTAGGGCCTGTCGGATGAAGCTTTTCATAGCTTTCCTTGTGATATGTCTCCTGAAAAAGAATATATGTTCCGATGCCTGCATCCTTAAGCTTTCTGTAATTTTCAACCGTTGTTGCGGCGATGTTTACATTAACTCTGCGGATAGCACCATTTTTGTGCTTGATCGAGTAAATCGTATTTATTGATTCCAATATATATTCAATGGGATTATTTACAGGGTCTTCGCCAGATTCGATTGCAAGTCGCTTGTGTCCCATATCCTGAAGGGCAATAACTTCGTTCTTTATTTCTTCCTGTGTAAGCTTCTTTCGCGCAATTGTCTTGTTCTGGTGATGATACGGACAGTACACGCATCCGTTCACACAGTAGTTTGAAAGGTAAAGAGGTGCAAACATAACGATTCTGTTGCCGTAAAACGCCTTTTTGATTTCTTCGGCGAGAGCATACATCTCCTGCACCTTTTCGGGAATATCACACGCGAGAAGTACGGACGCTTCTCTGTGGTTAAGCCCCTGACAATAAGTTTCTGTACCTTTTTTCTGCGGACGCGCTTTATCTAATATCTCATCAATCAGTTTGATGTTGTTTTTATTTTCTTCTGCATATTTAAGCGTTGCGAGAATTTCCTCATCGCTGATGAATTCTTCCGCAACCATTGATTTCGGATTGTACATAGTTGTCATCCCTTTCTAACATTAAATTATAGCACTCCGAAAATTAAAAGTCAATAAAAGAGGATTCTGTAAGAATACAGAATCCTCTTCCTTTTAATCCTCAATCTGCCAATCAATCGGCGACATAAGATTTGATATTAAAATTTCGTTTGCTTTGCGGAAATGACCACAACCCATAAATCCTCTTGATGCAGAAAGCGGACTCGGATGTGCCGCCTCAAGAATATAATGGTTGGGGTTTGTGATAAGCTCTTTTTTGCGTCTTGCATTATTGCCCCAAAGCATAAATACAACGGGTTCTTTTCTTGCATTAAGCTGACGAATTATTTCATCTGTAAAAAGTTCCCATCCCTTGCCGTGGTGACTGTTTGCTTCGCCTTCTCTTACGGTAAGAACCGTGTTTAAAAGAAGAACGCCCTGCTGTGCCCATTTCATAAGGTAGCCGGTTTTTGGAATTTCGTAACCGAACTCTGCCTTTATTTCTTTGTACATATTAAGAAGGGAAGGGGGAATCTGCACACCGGGCTTTACTGAAAATGCCATACCGTGTGCCTGATTCGGCTCGTGGTAAGGGTCCTGACCCAAAATAACAACCTTAACTTTTGAAAAAGGTGTTTCACGAAGCGCCGAAAACAATTCGTACATATCGGGATATACAGTATGAGCTGCATATTCTTCCTTTAAAAACATACGAAGTTTCAGGTAATATTCTTTATTGAATTCAGCACCGATTTTAGCGTCCCAGTCATTACTGAACTTTACCATATGTATTCCACCTCTCAAACGAGTTTTTTCTTCATTACGCTGTTGCGGAAAATTATATCGCCATGCTCCATCACACTGACCCCCGATTTGATAAATCCCATTTTGAGATAAAACCCTTCGGCAGTCTTGCTTGAATCAAGCGAAAGCTCGCGGATTCCATATTCCTTTGCCCAGTCTTCTACCTTATGATAAAGGGCAGAGGCAACACCGCGCTTTTGATAATCCTTGTGCGTGTAAAGTCGGTTTATGTAACCGTCAACCGTTGCGCTTATAAAACCTACAAGCTTTCCTTTTTCAAACGCCACAAGGTTATAACAGCTGTAAATGTTGTTTCTGAATTTCTTAATATCGAAATTATATGGAGCCCACGCGTCCAATTCTTCCTTGGTGTAATCGTCTGTGCAGACTGCGTGCACCGTTTGTGTAATCAATTTTACTACATCTTCGTACTCGTCGTCAAGAAGTCTTCTTATATACATACAAATACCTCCAAGAAAAACATAACCCACATACAAGAGTATGTGGGCTTGTCGAAATCAATTACTTAAATTTTCTTTTTCTTGCAGCTTCAGACTTCTTCTTGCGCTTTACGCTGGGTTTTTCATAATGCTCTCTTTTTCTAACCTCGGACAATACGCCTGCCTTAGCACAAGAGCGCTTAAATCTCCTAAGGGCGCTATCTAAAGATTCATTATCTTTAACTCTGATCTCGGACATTTCATACCCTCCTCTCGCAGACTGCAAAACAGTTCTGCATAAAGTAACACTCTAATTATAATCATAATAGGTGTTTCTGTCAAGAAGTTTTTGAAAAAAATTTACATCCGAAACAAATAGTCCTTTTTCGTGCGCTGAGAGGCATTTTTCTTCATTATATATATAACGTGTACGCGTGTATGATGAATATCTTGAAATAATATGGAAATAATGTTAATATGCGGTGCCTGAAAACTTTTTAAAATTTTTTAAAAAAGGGTATTGACAATCAAAGAAAAGAGTGGTAACATATGTAACGTTGTCGCGCTTTTGCAGGGCAACAAAAAGATATCTCGAAAAAAATTCAAAAAACTTTAAAAAAAGTGTTGACAAATGAATATAGCCGAGGTATAATAAACAAGCTCGCTCAAAAAAGCGTAGCGATTGAACCTTGAAAATTAAATAGCGTAAGGGCTCAAAAGAATTTAT
>JAZREK010000017.1:0-26193 GCA_045660765.1 Clostridia bacterium | reverse complement strand
TCAATCTTTTGTTTAATCAAGGGAATTAACTCTTGTACTTTTTCATATTTTCTAGGCATAATTTAAGACCTCCTGTTGTATTTTATTCTACAACAAGAGGTCTTTTTTGTCTATTGTACGTTTTTACTGGTTCTGTTCATTATTTCGTATGACTTTTTTTATTTAGAATAACATAAACAGTTTCATGAAAAGCGGTGCGGCAACAACTGTCATAAGTCCTGCTACCGCAATTGAAAGACCGCTTATAGCACCTTCAGTTCTGCCGATTTCAAGCGCCTTTGCTGTACCACCTGCATGGGAAGATGTGCCTATTGCAGTACCTATTGCAATAGGATGAGTAATCTTAAAAATCTTACATACTGCTTCTGCGATAATGTTGCCGAAGACTCCCGTCACAACAATTGAAATCGCAGTCAGGGCAGAAATACCGCCAAGCTCTTCAGCCATTCCAACACCTATTGCAGTTGTAACAGATTTGGGAAGGAATGATGCAACAAGCTCGCCATCGAATTTGAATATAAGCGCAACTGCAAGTATGCACACGCCTGAAGTGATAACGCCTGAAAAAATACCGACAAGGATTGCTACGGCATTTTTCTTGAGCTCCTCGAGCTTTTCGTAAAGCGGAATTGCAAGACATACTGTCGCAGGCGTTAAGAAGAACGATAAAAGGAAGGTTGATTCCTTGTAGTGATTGTAGTCAATCTTGAATACAAGGACAATCACAATCATACATACGATTGATATTAAAGGCGGATTAAGCCACCCTTTTTTGAATTTCTTTTGAAGAAATACACCCATCATATAGAAAAGAAGGGTCAGAAAAGTGTAAAAGAACATTGAGTTATCAAGCATTTTTATCCCTCCTCTTTTCAATAAGCTTTATCACAAACTGTGTAACGCGTCCTGTAACAACCATAATAATAATCGTTGCAAGAAGCATTATTAATGCAGAAGGGATAAGGATAGGCTTTATAACATCCCAGTAGTCTATTACTCCTACGCCTGCCACAACAAAGAATATCGGCATAGTTACAAGGAAAAAGTCGCTTGTTTCCTTGATTGTTTCAACCTTGATTACCTTTGCACAAAGGAGAATGAACATAATAAGAAGTCCATAAATACTTGCCGGTACGGGAAGTGGCAGGAGCGCGTTAAGAACCTCTCCGAGAACGGACGCGCCGAGAATTATGATCAGTTGCCATACGTATTTCATTACAGCCACCTCATATCTTCATTGTAAGGGAAATTCTCTTCTTTTCCTTATCAACGTCAAGAATCTTAACCTTTACAATATCGCCAACACTTAAAACATCGGTGGGATGCTTTATGAATTTGTTTGAAATCTGCGAAATGTGAACAAGACCATCCTGATGCACGCCGATATCAACAAACGCACCAAAGTCAATTACATTACGCACAGTACCCTCTAAAATCATACCGATTGTAAGCTCCTCAAGTGACATACAACCACTACGGAGGAGGGGTTTGGGAAGTTCGTCACGCATATCGCGACCGGGTTTTGCAAGCGTGTCACAAATATCGCGGAGTGTGAACATACCGATCTCAAACTGATTGCATATTTCTTCTGCAATTTCTTTTGTAATACGGCTTGTAATGTCGGGGAAACTACTCTTTTTGATTTCCTCTTTAGTGTAACCGCATTTTTCAATCAACGCTCTTGCTGCGTCATAGCTTTCGGGATGGACGGACGTGTTATCTAAAAATTCCTTGCCATCGGGAATGCGCATGAAACCTGCACACTGAACGAACGCCTTTTCTCCGAGCTTGCTTACTTTAAGAAGCTCGCGTCTTTTTGTGAATGAGCCGTTTTCTTCACGGTATGCGACAATGTTGTTTGCAACCGCCGATGAAACGCCTGAAATATATGAAAGAAGTGATGCAGAAGCGGTGTTAAGGTCAACGCCTACGCTGTTAACACAATCCTCAACCACGCCACCGAGCGCGCCTGAGAGCTTCTTCTGATTGCAGTCATGCTGATACTGACCTACACCGATTGAGCGCGGGTCAATCTTAACAAGCTCTGCAAGAGGGTCCTGTAATCTTCTTGCGATTGAAACTGCACTACGAAGCGATACGTCGTAATCGGGGAATTCCTTTGCCGCAAGCTCGCTCGCGCTGTAAACTGACGCACCTGCCTCGGAAACAACCATATATTTGACATCGCGGTCAAGCTCGCCGATAAGCGATGCGATAAACTTTTCGCTTTCTCCCGTTGCAGTACCGTTGCCGATTGAAATAAGTGTAACACCGTTTCTTTCAATCATACCCTTTATCTGCTTTTTCGCTTTTTCAATATCGTGGTGCTCAAGTGTGAAATAACCAACGCCCGTTTCAAGCACTTTGCCCGTTGAATCTACAACGGCAAGCTTACAACCTGTTCGATAGCCGGGGTCAACGCCGAGTACAACATGTCCCTTAACGGGAGGTGTCATAAGAAGATTCTTAAGATTTACGCTGAAAAGTGAAATAGCACCATTCTGCGCACGTTCTGTAAGGTCGGAACGGATTTCGTTTTCAATAGAAGGCGCGATAAGACGCTTGTAGCTATCCTGCGCCGCTTCTTTTACAAGGTCGGAAAGTGCGGTGTTATCTTTCTTGATAACTTCTTTATAAAGATAATCAGTTATGATTTCGCTTTCAAGTTCAAGTTTGATGCTTAAGATATCTTCCTTTTCGCCGCGGTCCATTGCAAGAATTCTGTGGTCTGCAACGCTCTTTACAGGCTCGGAAAATTCGTAATACATCTGGTAAACGCTGTTTTCACCCTTGCCCTGCTTACTCGCAATAGCGCTGTTCATATAGGTAAGGCGACGGATGTTTTTACGGAAATCAGCGTTGTCGGAAATATCTTCGGCGATAATATCTTTTGCGCCGTCAATAGCATCCTGCGCGGTTTCCACGCCCTTTTCTTCGTTTATATATTTTGCCGCTTCCTCCATTATGTCGCCTGTGAATTCCTGCTCCATAATAAGAACGGAAAGCGGTTCGAGTCCCTTTTCACGTGCAATACTTGCGCGTGTTTTTCTTTTGGGACGGTACGGACGATAAATATCTTCAAGCTCGGTTAATGTCTTTGCATTTTCTACTGCTTTTGTTATCTCGTCTGTCAGTTTACCCTGCTCGTCAATCAGGCGGATGATTTCAGCCTTTCTTTCCTCAATCGCACGAAGTGCGGTAAGACGGTCTGAAATCTTGCGGACAAGCTGGTCGTCCATATTGCCTGTAAGTTCTTTACGATATCTTGCGATAAAGGGGATTGTGTTACCCTCGTCAAGAAGATTTATGACGTTTTGGGTTTTGTTTTCGTCTGTGTTAAGTTCTGTACAAAGCTGTTTTAATATATCCATTTTTTACCTCACATTGAGAAGATTGCCCCGATAGCTCCTGCTATAATAATATAGAAAATCGGGTGAAGTTTAACCTTTTGTGTAAATACCAGAAGCACCGCGAAAAGTATTCCTGCTTTGATATCAAACGCTTTAAGAAGATTTTCGCTTTTTGAGAAAACGGCACTTTTAGTCATCATCAGCGCAGCGGATGCAATCATGCCTGTTACGGCAGGGCGGATTGCGTAGAAAAGACGCGCCACGATTTTATTTTCCTTGAACGCGGCAAGTACCTTTGCCACGATAAGAATTATAATTACCGACGGAAGAACAAGCGCAAATGTCGCCAAAAATCCGCCGAGAAGGGCAGTCAGTATTCCGCCCTGGTCATGTCCAACGGTAAAACCGACATAGGTTGCCATATTTACACCTATCGGGCCGGGAGTAGATTCGCCGACAGCCACCATTGTCGAAAGAGTTTCAGCATCAAACCATTTTGTGCTTTCCGACATAGCGCGAAGGAAGGGGATTGTCGCAAGACCGCCACCGATTGAAAAGAGACCTGTCTTGAAAAATTCGATAAATAATTTTATCCAGATCATTTATCAGCGCCCCCTTTCTTCATCGTAACAAGACCGACAAGAGACGCCGCAAGTACGATAAATACGGGAGAAACGGAAGAAAATACAACCGATACTATAAATGCAAGAATTGCGAGAGCTACACAAAGCTTATCAGCAATTGCTTTCTTACCCATAGTTATAACTGCGTTTATGATCAAAACGGCAACTGCAACGCGGATACCTGCAAGGATATGTCCAACGATTGCATACTCCATAAAATTCTGAAGCACAGCCGCGATAACACTTATTATTATAAGCGAGGGAAGAACAACGCCGAATGTCGCACAAATCGCGCCGAGGACACCTTTTGTCTTGTAACCGACAAATGTTGCGGTATTTACCGCAATAACACCGGGGGTACATTGTGCAACGGCATAGTAGTCTAAAACTTCCTCATCGCTTGCCCATTTTTTGTTTTCAACAACCTCTTTCTGAATAAGCGAAAGCATTGCATAGCCGCCACCGAAAGTGAACGCGCCTATTCTGAAAAAGGCTGAAAATAATTCCCATAAAACTTTCAAAAAGAACACCTCAATTGTTTTCCAGTACAGTATAGAGCGAAGCCGCATCGTTTTTAAGTGTATGCTCGCGGATATCCTCAATTCTGACTTTGATAAGTCTTTCGCCAAAACGGATTTCCACGATGTCGCCACACTTGATTTCGGCACTTGCCTTACACACCTTGCCGTTGATACTTACTCGTCCTGCGTCGCATGCTTCATTAGCAACTGTGCGACGCTTTATAATTCTTGAAACCTTTAAAAACTTGTCTATTCTCATAATTAACCCTCGTTAAAGAAAGCGTGAAACGCTTTATATGCCATATATACGTCAAGCTTTGACACAACCTCGAACGGAGCGTGCATGGAAAGAACGGGAACACCGCAGTCGACAGTTTCAACGCCAAGGTTTGCAACATACTGTGCAATTGTTCCGCCACCGCCTGCATCAACCTTACCAAGCTCGCCAACGTGCCACAATACATCGTTATCGTTGAAGAGTTTGCGGATTTTACTCATAAGCTCTGCGGAAGCATCGCTTGAACCACTCTTACCGCGTGCGCCTGTGTATTTTGAAATTACAACACCGTAATTTATCATCGCGCTGTTACGCTTTTCGTACGGAGCAGGGAAGTTGGGGTCAAACGCGCCGTTAACATCTGCGCTTAAGCAGTAGCTCTTGTCAAGTGCGCGCAGGAGATTAAGCTCGGTTGCGCCTTCGCCACATTTGTCCATAAGTTCAAGGAGAAGGAGCTTTACAAAATCGCTCTTTGCACCTGTGTTACCCATACTGCCGACTTCTTCCTTATCGGAAAGCATACAGATTGCAGTTTTGTCACACGCCTCGGTTGTGAGGATTGACATAAGTGCGGGGTATGCGCAAACTCTGTCGTCGTGACCGTATGAGCCGATAAGGCTTCTGTCAAGACCGACATCCTTTGCGTTCGCGGAAGGCACTATCTGTAATTCTGCACTTAAAAAATCTTCCTCGCAGATACCGTATTTTTCATTAAGAATTGAAAGGATGCTTTCCTTAACCGCGCTCTTTTCAGCATCCTTTTCGGGGATAGAACCGATTAAAAGGTTAAGCTGTTCGCCCTCAATAACTTCGGATGCGGTTTTCTTCATCTGGTCCATTGCAAGATGAGGAAGAAGGTCAGTAATAACGAATGTCACATCGTCGTTTTCATCGCCAATGCGGATGTCAACTGTTTCGCCATCCTTTTTGATAACTACACCGTGAAGTGCAAGCGGAATTGCAGTCCACTGATATTTCTTTATTCCGCCGTAGTAATGTGTCTTGAAATATGCCATTTCGCCATCTTCATAAAGGGGATTGGGCTTTAAATCAAGGCGTGGTGCATCAATATGCGCACCTACAATATTAACACCGTCAGTGATTTTTTTGCTTCCGATAACGGCAAGGTAAATACTGCGAAGCTTGTTTACTGCGTAAACCTTGTCGCCTTCCTTTAATGTCTTGTAGCTTTCAAGAGGCTTAAAACCACATTCTTCGGCAAGGCGCACAACTTCTTTTACAGATTCGCGCTCTGTCTTGCACTCTGTAAGAAAGCTTTTATATCCTTCAGAAAACTTAAATACTATTTCTTTATCAATATCTTTCGTCCAACCGTTTTTAAGTTCGTATTTCATATCGAATATCCTCCACTTAATAATATTTGTATTCGGCAATTATGGTCTCAAGTGCCGCCCAACCGCCCAGAAGACCGCTTTTTATTTTTCTGTCACATTCCTGACAAAGTGAGATGAGTGTTTCTATATTTTCAAGCTTTAACTTATCAGCTTTTCGGGTTGATTTTTCAGCAACAAATCCACCGCCCAGACGCGATACTGTCGATGAAAAGTTTTCTCCGCTTAAAAGATAAAGTTTAGCCTTGTATATCGTAATAAGCTGACTTGAAAGAAGAGTCAGAAGCGCCACCGGTTCTTCACGTTGACCGCGTAGTGTGTAAAGAAGGTTATAACACGCCTCGCGTCTGCCTTCAAAAATTGCGTCGATAAGTGCGTACACATTTTCTGTCGTAGGCTTTATGATAACTGCATCAATATCTTCGCGACTTACCTGCTCGTTCTTTGAAAATGCGAGTATCTTTTCAAACTCGGTCTTGATACTGTGCATACTTCTTTCAAGTGAATTTATAAGGTACGATGCATTTTTATGGTCGATTGTCTTACCACTTGCAGCGGCAATTTTCGCCACCCAGCTTTTAAGGTTGGCTTCACTGCGGAGAGGGAACTCAACCACAACCGCACCACCACTTACTGCAGCCTTGCGCACTGTGTTTGCTTTTTTGCCTTTTTCGGGAAGCTTCTCCCAGATAACAACACAGTTATAAGGTGCAACGGATGAAAAAATCTTTTCCCACTGTGCCTTGCTTTTGATATTACCTTCAAAAAGACCGCACTTTTTGAAAACAATCAGTTTGCGCTCACTCATAACGGGAAGAGTTTCCATAAAATCCTCCGCTTCGTTTACGGGTGGAATCTGGGAATGACTCTGGAAATTCATCATTTCCGACCATTCTTCCACAAGCGCCTTTTTAAGCTCGCCGATACAGAATTCGATAAGATATTCTTCCGGCCCCTCAAAAATGTAAAGCGGAGCGATATTTCCTTGTTTAATTGTATTTCGAAGCTCTTCGTAATACATAACAAACATCCTTTTACAAAACATAAAAATACATTATATATTCTACCATATTTTATGCAAAAGTTCAATAAAAATATAGGGGTATAAATAAAAAAACGCAGGATGTTCGGAAACCTATGCCCACTCTGGGTTCGACCCCCTTTAAACAAAAAAATACAGTCACCCTCTTACGAGGATAACTGTATTCTGGTGCCGATGGCGGGGGAAGTCTGCTTCGCATACTTATTGCTTGACGACCGCTCATTTACTCGCGGTGCCCGTCCGCGCACCAACTTCGCTAAAAACGATTACCAATCGTTTTCCAAACGCTCGTTGCCCACTCTGGGTTCGACCCCCTTTAAACAAAAAAATACAGTCACCCTCTCGCGAGGATAACTGTATTCTGGTGCCGATGGCGGGGGTCGAACCCGCACGGTGTTGCCACCGACGGATTTTGAGTCCGTTACGTCTGCCAATTCCATCACATCGGCTTAACGGATTAGATTATACTACAACAAATAAGAAAAATCAATACTTTTACTTAAATATTTTAGTCTTTGGTGTAAAGAACTACATCTTCAACCTTGCATTCAAGGATAGAACATAAATCGTTAAGTGTAACTGTTGTGATGGGTTTGTTGTGTTTCAATCTATCGATAAGACTGCGACTTATATTATGACGAGTTATAAGTTTGTAGGTTGTAATATTTTTCTCTTTAAGAGTTTTGAAAAACGGCTCGTATGAAATCACCCTTATCACCTCAATTAAAGCATAGGATATACTTTAATTATTGACAATTGTCGTTGTATAGAGTATATTTTATAAAGAGGAGATGATTATAATGGGTGACTTTTCCAATGACTTGTTAAAATATATCATCCGCCAAGAAGTAGAACGGGCGATAATTGAAACGGAATACAATATTGCAGATAAGATAAAGTTTCTTTCAACAGAAATTCTTAAAGAAATAGTTGCAGTGTTGAAAAGCTGTGAATTATCGGACTTTGATATTGTTGAAAATATAGTTTGTATTCTGGAAAAATACGAAATAGATTGTGGCACATGTCATGATTTCGGGTAAACAAAAAGGCTATCGCGACGCGATAGCCTTTTTTACATTACATTATATCTTATTCCAAGAAATCCTTTAACTTCTTGCTTCTGCTGGGATGACGGAGCTTGCGGAGAGCCTTTGCTTCAATCTGACGGATTCTTTCACGAGTTACGTCGAACACACCGCCAACTTCTTCAAGTGTTCTGGGTCTGCCGTCTTCAAGACCGAAACGAAGACGAAGTACCTTTTCTTCACGGGGAGTAAGTGTGTTAAGAACATCCATAAGCTGTTCCTTAAGAAGCATAAATGAAGCCGCTTCACTCGGTGCGGGAGCATCGTCATCGGGAATGAAGTCGCCAAGATGGCTATCTTCTTCTTCACCGATAGGTGTTTCAAGAGAAACGGGTTCCTGCGCAATCTTCATGATTTCGCGTACCTTTTCAAGTGACATACCCATTTCCTTTGCAATTTCTTCGGGAGAAGGTTCACGACCAAGTTCCTGAAGAAGCTGTCTTGAAACGCGGATAAGCTTGTTGATAGTTTCAACCATATGAACGGGGATACGGATAGTTCTTGCCTGGTCGGCAATAGCACGTGTGATTGCCTGACGAATCCACCATGTAGCATATGTTGAGAACTTGAATCCCTTTACATAGTCGAACTTTTCAACCGCCTTGATAAGACCGAGGTTACCTTCCTGAATAAGGTCAAGGAAAAGCATACCGCGACCTACGTAACGCTTCGCAATACTTACAACATGACGAAGGTTAGCTTCTGTAAGCTTTTTCTTTGCTTCTTCGTCGCCCTCGCTCATACGTCTTGCATACTCGATTTCTTCTTCGGGAGAAAGGAGCGGAACTTTACCGATTTCCTTAAGGTACATTCTTACGTGGTCATCTACGTTGATGCCTTCGGGAACGGACAAATCTTCAAGGTCTTCTTCTGTGATTTCCATTGTCTTGATTTCCTTGTCTATGTCACCGCCTACGATGTCAATACCCATATCCTCAATATTGTCGTGGATTTTTTCAATCTGCTCTGCGTCAAGTTCAAGTTCAGCGAGAGCGTCCTCAATTTCCTGCTCGGAAAGAACACCCTTCTGCTTACCTTTTTCAATAAGTTCCTTTACAATGTTAATAGTTTTTTTGTTTTCTGCTTCGCTCATATCTATCTCCCTTTCGTTATTTCTTCTTGGATTTTAGTAGCTCGCTTATCAGCTTCAAATCGCCTTCCGCCTGCGCTTTTTGTAATTTCTCGTTCCAGATTTCATTTTCAATTATTTGTGCATAATCTTCTGCGGCACGTGCCTTGTCAGATACGTTAAGTGCACTCATCAGTACGTTTGAAATTTCCTGTTCGTGCCCTTGGAGTGTCTTCATCAAATATCCCTGACAATCGCCTTCCGCCTTTTCGTTGTAATATGTACAAATATGATTGAAAATCTTCTTATGTATATCCTCGCTGAAGCTATCCTCGGTAAATCTGCCGTCAAACAGCGAGTATGTTTTTGCCGTGTCGGCAATCATGGCCAAAAAACCTGCCTCGGCAACAGAACGCCGTTTGTTTTTCTTCCTGATTTCGCCGACTTGCTCTCCGACCGCCTTACGTAGCTGGGAAGAAACCTCTTTGCGTTCAATCTTCCTTGAAACTTTTTTTGTTTCGCTGTTTATGGCATCGGTGCTTATTCCGGTTTTTGCCGAAAGCCTTGTCACATAAACTTCACGCTCGACAGCGTTTGTTATTGTGGAAAGCAGTTTCGACGCACCCTGCAACATTTCAAGCTTTTGCGAGGTGTCGTTAAGGTCAACACCGCGGATAAGGTTGTCCATTTTGTATTCCATCAGCGTTTTTGCCTTGGTAATCGCATTTTCAAATTCCTCCGCACCGAATTTCTTTATGAAATCGTCGGGGTCTTTCACATCACGCAGTTCGATGACTTTAAGCTTTGTATCAAATTCTCTGAAAATTTCTGCCGCACGGTCAAGAGCTTTCTGCCCTGCGCCGTCGCCGTCGAAACACAGATAAACCGCGCTCTTGGAAATCAGTTTTGCCTGATCGCGGGTAAACGCCGTACCGCAAGCGGCAACCGCCGCATCAATTCCTGCCTGATGAAGCGAGATAACGTCCATATTACCTTCAACAAGGATGTAATATCCGCGTTTGCTTTTTTTAGCAAGGTTAAGTCCGTAAAGGTTTTTGCCCTTGTCAAAAACCATACTCTCGGGCGAGTTCATATATTTTGCAGCGTCGCCTGAAAGAATTCTTCCCGTAAAACCGGTGATATTTCCCCTTACATCAAATATGGGGAACATAACTCTTTCACGGAAACGGTCATACACGTGCCCTTTGTCATTCATGGTACAAAGTCCGCTTTCAACAATCAGCGAACGGTCATAACCTTTAGCGCGAAGGTGCTTTAAAACACCGTCCCATCCCTTGGGCGCGAACCCAAGTCCAAATGCGGCAATCGTCTTGCCGTCGAGTTTTCGGGATTTGAGATATTCCTGCGCGGCTTGTCCGTCGGATGAAAGCAAACATTCGCGGAAATAGCGTGCCGCGTCTTTATTCATTTCATACATACGTTGTTTGCGCTTGTATCTTTCATCGCCTTTATCCTGATCTCCTTCAGGAAGACGGATTCCGCTTTTGTCGGCAAGATAACGGAGCGCATCGGGGAAATCAAGTCCCTCTGCATTCATTATAAACTGAATCACACCACCGCCTGCGCCGCAACCGAAACAGTGATATAACTGCTTGTCCGCACTGACGTGGAAGGAGGGTGTCTTTTCGCGGTGGAACGGACAACAACCCATAAAGCTGCTGCCTGACCGTTTAAGCTTGACATAGCCCGAAACAATATCTACAATGTCGTTTGCCTGTATAACTTCTGTTACAAGCTCATCGGGAAAGAATGAAGCCATCTTTATACCCTCTCTGCTAAAAATAGGAAAAAACCTTCCTTTAATTATTCTTTTCGACACAGAGGCAGGAAATCCTTTTTTAAAAATAAAAAAAGAATAAAAATTTTTCAAAAAAGTCTTTACAAACACATTTTTGTGTGCTATACTATCACTTGCTTAAGAGATGCGGGAGTGGCTCAGTGGTAGAGCGTCACCTTGCCAAGGTGAACGTCGCGAGTTCGAATCTCGTCTTCCGCTCCAGAAAATCCGCACACCTTTGTGTGCGGATTTTTTCGTAACTTACTGTATAATAATCACAAGGAGGTGCTTTTAATGGCTAAAGTAACAAAAGACACTATTATTCTTGATGTTCTCACAATGGACAGAGGTACAGCTCCTTTCTTCCTTGAAATAGGAATGCACTGTCTTGGCTGTCCTTCAGCAAGCGGTGAATCAATCGCTGAAGCTTGTGCGGTACACGGTGCTGACGCAGATGCACTTGTGGCAAAGCTTAACGAATACCTCGAAAATAAATAAGACTATAAAAAAGCGTTGCGATGGATTTGTCGCAACGCTTTTTTCGTTATGTAATTTTGCCCCTCAGGGCAGATTTTGGTGTTATCGGAGATATATTGACATTTTTACTCGAATGTTGTAAAATGTGCTTACATTAGTCAGGTATTATAATACCTGAAAGGAGATTGCATATGAAAAAAATATCAATGATAATAATTATGCTCATAGCGCTCTTTGCTTTTGTTGGAGCGGCTAATGCGGCAACGGAGATATATGCAGCATCACTTGAGGGGGAGATAAGTCTTCATATTTCGCCCAGCGAGGATAGCTTTGTTATAACACAAGTGCCCGCTTGTTCGAGACTTGTGCTCATCAAAACTGAAAGAACATGGGGTCTTGTTTCTTACAGAAATAAATCCGGGTGGGTAAACCTCAGCTTTACAAGGGAATCTTATTCAAAAGCTGCTGAAGCAACAGGCAACGATATGGTAAGCAGCGTAGAGGTAAATTCGGAAAAGGCACAGGCATCTCTTTATAACAGACCTTCGGAAGACGGAACTTTGGGAAGCATAGTAAGGTATCAGGTGCCGAACCAGACCATCCTTGAAATAACAAGACAGACACCTTCCGGCTGGGGCCTTGTTTCTATGCATGGAAGATACGCGTGGATAAGGATGGAGGAAACAAAACCTTTTGATACGCATAATGAATCTGATATGTACGGCATATATTATGTTTATACTCTTTCTGAAAAAGGAGAGGGTGTAAATCTTTATGTGGATGAATTCGGCGAAAATCTTTGTGGCGTTATTCCTGATTGTGTAAAACTTACCGTAAGGGAAACTTTGGGTGATTACGGATATGTGTCATACGACGGAATAAACGGCTATATAAATCTTAAATATACAACTCAGTCGCTTTCAAACGCACAGTCAAACGCGGGCGAAAAAGTTAACGAGGAATATAGTGTAAAAGCTCCGGAAGGAGAAAATGCAGTTACGGTATACAGCATTCCTTCAAAAGAAGAAAAAGACGGTCCAAGTGTAGTCGGAACAGTGAAAGACGGAGAAAGCGTATATGTTCTTCGTTCGACTTTGGACGGATGGAGTCTTATCAATTGCGGAGGACAGCTTGGTTGGATTCCTCCAAACAGCACAAGCGCGAGTGAAGCGAAAGTAACTGACAGCGTGAAGATATTGACTACTGAAGAATTTGCATACGTTTCAACTCCGCAGGGCAAGGGATTAAAGGTGGCTTCAGAACCAAACGGAAAAGAACACGCATTTATCCCCGAAAATGTAAAAATCCAGATTCTGGCTGAAAAAGATGGCTACAGTTATGTGTATTCTCGCGAATTTGCGTCAGGCTGGGTAAAAGAAGTACCCCCCTTCAAGACTTATGAAGAAGCGCGCGACGGCAATCTTTCAAGAAAAAAACACATATACATCGTAAAGGAAGCAACCTGGCTCAGACGTCTTCCTCTGTCAATCAAGTACGAGGAAAATGAAAGACTGGCGGTAGCTCGTGAAGGAAAGTATCTCGAGGTTAAGAAAATAGTTTCTTCAGGAAAAACAAAGTGGCTTCTTGTAGAAGTGAACGGAAAAAGCGGTTGGATAAGCAAGACTAAAGCGCAACGCGAAGGCTTAGTTACAATGATTTGTGTAGCAAGCGGTGGCGGTGTTGTTGTCGCTGCTATTATCGCGTTTGTGGTTGTTGCTATTATTAAAAAGAAAAGAAAGAAAAAAGAGGTAGAGGAAATTGAAGAAAGCGTACACGATGAAAATAGCGGGGATAGAGAGGAATCTCCCACTCTTTCCGGTAAATGATAAAATAACAATTGCCGCGTTTATTGTTTTCGGTGATGTTGAACTTACTGTACATTGTGCAGGAGCGCTCAATGAAAAAGCTCCCGAACATGATATCATGGTTACTGCAGAGGCGAAGAGTATTCCCCTCATTCACGAAATGGCTCGTCAGAGCGGGGTTAATGACTACGTAATAGCCCGTAAAAAGCAAAAGGTTTATATGGGCGACACTATTGAAGTAAGTGTAAATTCAATTACTACTCATGGTGAACAGAAACTTTACCTCGGAGAAGACGACGTAGAAAAGATAAGAGGCAAAAGAGTTCTTATCGTAGACGATGTTATAAGCACAGGAGAATCCCTTGCATCTCTTGAAAAGCTTATTGCAGCAGCAGGCGGAAATATTGTCGGTAAGGCGGCCGTTCTCGCAGAAGGCGACGCGTCAGAACGTGATGATATTATATTCCTTGAAAAGCTTCCGCTTTTTGACAGTGAGGGTAATGTTTTAGAATAAGAAGGAAGCAATTCATGAAAAAGTTAACTTTAATACTTATCGGTGGCGGCGACAGAGGTAGCAGTTACCTTAAATATCTTGACAGTAACAAAGGAAATTTCGAGCTTGTTGCATTGGCGGAACCCGTCAAGGAAAAGCGCGAGTATCTTAAGGAAAAGTACGGCGTTAAGGATGAGCTTTGCTTTGAAAGTTATGAAGAACTTCTCTCTATGCCCCGCCTTGCTGATATTGCAATGATTTGTACGCAGGACAAAATGCATTTTGAACCTGCTATGAAGGCGATTGAAAAGAAGTATGATTTGCTTCTTGAAAAACCTATCGCACCTACCGCGAAAGAATGTTTTGAAATTGCGTCGTATGCAAAAGAAATGGGTGTGCGTGCACTTGTGTGCCACGTGCTTCGTTATACACCTTTTTATAAAGCCGTTAAAAGCTTTATTGATGAAGGAAATCTCGGGGAAGTTATGAACGTCGTACACACTGAAGGTGTCGGAAATGTTCATATGAGTCACAGCTTCGTGCGCGGTAACTGGCGCAGAGAAGACGAAAGTGCGCCGATGATCCTTGCGAAATGCTGTCACGATACTGACCTTCTTCAGTGGCTTGTGGGAAAACCCTGCACAAGTGTGCAGTCGGTCGGTACACGCTCTTATTTCTGCGAAGCAAACAAACCGGAAGGTGCTCCTTTAAGATGTACAGACGGTTGTATTCATAAAGACGAGTGCTTTTATTACGCTCCCGCGCTTTACAGACTTCCTACCGCGGAGGTTCAGCATTTCAGAGCGATTGCGGCAAATAAATTTGATCCGAAAGATGAAGAGCTTGACGAAATCTTGAAAACCTCTCCATACGGAAGATGTGTTTTCCAGTGTGATAACGATGTTGTAGACCACCAGATTGTAAATATGCAGTTCGGTGAGGAAAATTATACGTCGCTTACAATGTCGGCTTTTAACAAGGGTGGGAGACATACTGTGTTCATGGGTACAAAAGGTGAACTACGTGCCGATATGGAAAATCAGACGATGGAGTTTTACGATTTTAAGACACAGACAGTGAAAAATGTCTTCAGTCCCGACAAAGTCCTTGACCAGACTATTGCAGGTGGTCACGGTGGCGGAGATATGGGAATTATGCAGGATCTTTACGATTATATCGCGCTTGATAAGCCGTCGGCTTCCATTTCAGATATTGAAACTTCAGTAAGAAGTCATCTCATCTGTTTCGCAGCAGAAGAAGCGAGAAAGAGTGGTAAAACCATCGTAATGGATGATTTTATAAAAACTCTGAAATAAAATAAAAAAACTGTTGACAAATGGTAAAAGAAGTGTTAGAATAATCGAGCAATGAAGTAGAAGTTACCGCTTCTCACCGTGCAGGATTACTTGGTACGGTCAATAAAACAAGTCTTTTTATTATGCTTGTATTATGTAGCGGTAGGTTCTCCTGCCGCTTTTATTTTGCGTCAGGAATTTTATTTGGAGGTGTTTTCTATTAGCAAGGAAATGATGATCAACGAAGAAATCAGGGATAAAGAGGTACGCGTAATTGACAGTGACGGTAGTCAGCTTGGAATTATGTCTTCTGCGGATGCTCTTGAAGCAGCCAATAAAAGAAATCTTGACCTCGTAAAGATTTCACCCAATGCAAATCCCCCCGTATGCAAAATTATGGACTACGGTAAATATCGTTTTGAACTTGCTAAGAAGGAAAAGGAGAACCGCAAGAATCAGAAGGTTGTAAACCTTAAGGAAGTTCGCCTTTCCCCTTCAATCGACAACCATGACTTTGAAACCAAGCTTAAGAACGCTTGTAAGTTCCTTAAAAATGGTGATAAAGTTAAGGTAAGCGTTCGTTTCCGCGGACGTGAAATTCATCACGCATCTATCGGTGAAGAAATCCTTGACCGTTTTGTAAAGGGTTGCGAGGAGTTCGGAGCAGTAGATAAAAAGCCCAAGCTTGAGGGTAAGAATATGGCGATTACAATTTCGCCCAAGAACTGATTATCAAACTTCCATAGGCAAGTTTAGATATATATACATTTGAGAGGAGAGATATTATGCCTAAAATAAAGACACATAGAGCCGCTGCGAAGCGTTTCAGTCTTACAAAGTCAGGTAAGGTAAAGAGAGCAAAAGCGTTTAAGAGTCACATTCTTACAAAGAAGGACACAAAGAGAAAGAGAAGACTCAGAAAGGGCGCTCTCGCAGATGTAACAAACGCAAAAGTTATCAAGAAACTTATACCTTATAAATAAGAAACAGGAGGACTAGAAAATGGCTCGAGTTAAGGGTGCATTGAACACCAGAAAAAGACATAAAAAAATATTAAAGCTTGCAAAGGGCTACAGAGGTGGCAAGTCCAAGCTTTACAGAATCGCTAACCAGGCTGTTATGAAGTCTCTTTCATACGCTTACGTTGGCAGAAAGCTTAAGAAGAGAGATTTCCGTTCTCTCTGGATCACAAGAATCAGCGCAGCTTGTAAGATGAACGATATCAACTACTCAAGATTCATGAACGGTCTTAAGAAGGCTAATATCGAAATCAACAGAAAGATGCTTTCAGAAATCGCTATCAACGATGCAGCAGCATTTGCTCAGCTCGTAGAAACAGCTAAGAAGGCTCTCTAATATCAATTATAAAAAAACCGTTTCCGAATTTTTCGGAAACGGTTTTTCCAAGAAAAGATTAAGCGTACAGGCTTATCTTCAGCGAGGTTTATATGATTATAACAAGTCGCGAAAACAAAATTTACAAACTGGCAAAACTTCTTAAAACATCGAAAGGGCGCACCGAGAAAAATATGTTTCTCATTGAAGGTATGCGCTCTGTTTGTGATGCAATAAAAAAAGGCGCGCAGATTGAGAGTGTTATTGTGAAGGATGGCGCAAAGCTTGATTTTAGCACAAACGCTCCCGAATACATTTTTGCACCGCGTCTTTTTGACGAAATAGCGGAAACGGTAACTCCGCAGGGAGTTATAGCCGTTGCCAAAATGAAAAAGGACACACTTGATGATATTCTTTTACGAAATAGTGATTGTGTTGTTATGTGTGAAAAACTTCAGGACCCCGGCAATATCGGCACAGTTATAAGAACTGCACACGCGTCATTTTGTGGCGGTGTTGTTCTTACAAAAGGTTCATGTGACCTTTACAATTCCAAAATTGTGCGCGCTACGATGTCGGGAATATTCTCGATTCCCGTTGTGCAGAACGCAGATAGCCGTGCTACAATAGAATATTTCAGAAAAAACGGTTATAATATTGTAGCAGGAGCGCTTACAGATAACTGCGTTGACCTTTATGAAGCAAACCTCAGCGGAAAAACTCTCATTATAATAGGAAACGAAGGAAACGGTGTTGAAAAGGAAACTCTTTCACTTTGCGACACTGTTTTGAAAATCCCCATGCACAGCGATGCAGAGAGCTTAAATGCCGCGGTAGCAGGGTCCGTGATGATGTACGAACATTATCGTCAGAATACAAAAAAATAAATTTCCTCTTTACAAAATTAAAATTTTAGTGTAAGTTATATAGTGGCTTTACAGAAAGGGGAGATAGTATGGACAAGAAACTGATATGGATGGTAAAATCTTCTTTGGTTTCAGATACCCGTAAAAAACTATCCGAACTTTCCGTGCGTGACGACCTTTTCGATGAAAGTACAATCGACTTGCAAAGTGAAGAGTATAAGGATGCGAAAAGAAACTATGACATAGCCGAGAAGAATGGCTATACAATAGTTACTTACATAGACAAACTTTACCCCGAAAAGCTTAAAAACATTTCAAAGCCACCGGCGGTATTGTATGTGCGCGGTAATGCGAAGATTCTTGCAGATACAGTATTTGCAGGAATTGTCGGTGCGCGTAAAAGTGATATGTACGGAACGCGCACGGCTGAAACTATCGCCCTTGAAATAGGACAGACAGGTGCAGGTATAATTTCAGGTGGTGCACGTGGTATAGACAGTGCTTCGCACAGAGGGGCACTTCGTGCAAAAGCTCCTACTGTTGCAGTTTTGGGATGCGGACTTGACGTTTGCTATCCGCCCGAAAACAAAAAACTTTTCAGCGATATTGCTTCGTCAGGCGGAGCAGTTATAAGTGAATTTCCTTTCGGGACAGCGGCGCTTGCACAGAACTTTCCGCAGCGAAACAGAATTATTGCGGCGCTTTCAACAGCGCTTGTAGTAGTGCGTGCGGCACACCGAAGTGGCTCGCTCATAACGGCATCTCGCGCACTTGATATGGGTATCAGCGTTTTTGCAGTACCCGGAAATATTGATGACAACTTAAGCTCCGGCACAAATGCACTTATACGTGACGGTGCAAACATACTTCTTTCTCCGATGGATGTTATTGATGAACTTATCGCTCTTGAACCGGACTTTTTCGTTCGTGAAATGGAAAAGGAAGATTTTGAGGACGAGGTAGAAATAATAAAGGAAGAAACTCCGAAAAAGAAAGGGAATATTTCGGGGCTTTCCGAATATGAACAGGAAATTATCTCCATAATAGAAAACGGAGACAGAACACAAAACTTGATTGAGGAAAAAATCTCGTTCGAGGGGCATCGTCTTACGGCGCTTCTCGGTATGATGGAAATAAAGGGCATAATAAAGAAAGGCCCTGATAAAAAATACGAAGTAACAAGGAGGGGATGCTAATGGCAAGCTATCTCGTAATAGTTGAGTCACCGGCAAAGGCAAAAACAATCAATAAATACCTTGGCAAAAACTATACAGTAATCGCTTCAATGGGACATATGAGAGACCTTCCCAAGAGCCAGCTTGGTATAGATATGGAAAACGGCTATGAGCCTCGATACATTACTATCCGTGGCAAAGGCGACCTTATGGCTAAACTTAAAAAGGCGGCAAAGACTGCCGATAAAATATATCTCGCAACTGACCCTGACCGTGAGGGTGAGGCAATCAGTTGGCATCTTGCAAACATTTTGGAACTTGACAGTAAAAAAGCATGCAGAATTACTTTCAACGAGGTAACAAAGTCTGCAGTAGTTGCATCGCTCAAGGCGGCTCGTCCCATCGACGACAAACTTGTAGATGCTCAGCAGGCCCGCCGTGTGCTTGACAGAATAGTTGGTTATAAGCTTAGCCCCATTTTGTGGAAAAAGGTTAAGAAGGGTCTCAGCGCAGGCCGTGTACAGTCAGTTGCAACAAAGCTTGTAGTTGACCGCGAACGTGAAATTACTGCGTTTGAACCTAAAGAGTACTGGACACTTACAGCTTCGCTTACCGCGAAGGGCGAAAAGAAAGCTATCAACGCTCGTTTTTACGGTGTGAATGGTAAGAAGAAGGAGCTTACAAGCGAAAGTGAAACTCTTGCAATAAAAGAAAAGATTCAGGACAGCGCATTTTTAGTAAAGAGTGTGGCTTATGCAGACAAGAGTCAGCAACCTTCACCCCCCTTTACAACAAGTACACTTCAGCAGGAGGCGAGCCGTAAGCTCGGTTTCACTTCAAAAAGAACCATGGCAGCGGCACAGCAACTTTACGAAGGTGTTACCGTTCCCGGTAAAGGAACTCTTGGTCTTATCACATATATGCGTACTGACTCACTTCGTATAAATCCCGATGCACAGAGTGCGGCAAGAAGCCTGATTGCAAACAAATTCGGTGAAAGTTTTGTTCCCAAGAGTGCACGTAGCTTCAAGACAGGCAAAAATGCACAGGACGCGCATGAAGCAATCAGACCTACCGTAATTGATATTGAACCCGAATCAATCAAGGGTGCAGTAAGTGCAGACCTTTACAAGATATACAAGCTCATTTGGGAAAGACTTATCGCAAGCCAGATGTCAAATGCAGTTTACAACACAATGAATGCTGAATTTGAAGCAAACGGTGCTACATTTAAGGCAAGTGCGAAAACACTTTCTTTTGCAGGTTATCGTGCAGTATATGTAGATGGTAGCGAAGAAAACGAGGAAAAGGAACTCAAGAAACTTCCTGTGCTTGAGCAGGGTATGGAACTTACTCTCAATGAGCTTCTCGATGAACAGCATTTTACAGAGCCTCCTGCAAGATATACAGAAGCGGCTCTTATCAAAACAATGGAAGAAAACGGTATCGGCAGACCCAGTACCTATGCTCCCACAATCAGCACTATTCTTGACCGTGGATACGTTGCGCGTGAAAGAAGAATGCTCAAGCCTACTGAACTTGGTTCTATCGTAACAGATATCATGGCAGAAAACTTCACAGATATCGTAGACGTTGAATTTACAGCGAACATGGAACAGCAGCTTGACGATATTGAAGACGGAAACGAAAAATGGCAGGACGTAATCGACAGATTCTACAAGCCTTTTGAAAAAGACCTTAAAACAGCAGAAGAAGCTATTTCAAAGGTTGAGCTTAAGGACGAAGTTTCAGACGAAATCTGCGAAAAGTGTGGCAGAAATATGGTTATCAAACTCGGCAGATTCGGCAAGTTCCTTGCATGCCCCGGATTCCCCGAATGTCGTAATGCGAAAGCCATCCTTAAAGATACAGGTGTAAAATGTCCCAAGTGCGACAGCAGAATTGTTGAACGTCGTTCACAGAGGGGTAAAAAATACTTCTCTTGTGAAAAGGCACCTGCGTGTGACTTTATTCTCTGGGATGAGCCGATGAAGACTCCCTGCCCCGTATGTGGCGGAGTAATGACTAAAAAGTACCAGAAGCGCACAAGCATAACTGTTTGCTCAAACCCCGAGTGTGAGTCAAACAAAAAAGAAAAAGGTAAGAAATAATATGGTTCTTAAAATAATCGGTGGCGGTCTTGCAGGATGTGAGGCGGCCTGGCAGGCGGCGCAAAGAGGAATACAGGTTAAACTCTACGAGATGAAACCACTTTCTTTTTCGCCTGCACATACAAACGAAAATCTGTGTGAACTTGTTTGTTCTAACTCGCTTAAGGGTAACGGCCTTGACAACGCGTGCGGACTTCTTAAAGAAGAAATGCGCCGTATGGACAGCGTCGTCATTGCCTGCGCAGACGAAACGAAAGTTCCGGCCGGTGGCGCTCTTGCCGTTGACCGTGACAGATTTGCCTCGCGTGTGACTGAAAAAATAAAATCTCATCCTAATATTGAGATTGTAAATGAACTTGTGGAAGATATAGACACCGACGAATTTACAATCGTTGCATCAGGACCTCTTACACACGGGAAACTGAGCGACGCGATTGCATCTCTTACCGGTCAGGACAGTCTTTTCTTCTTTGACGCAGCGGCGCCTGTTATAACGCGTGAAAGTATAGACGAGGAAAAAATCTACCTTGCCGCAAGGTATAATAAAGGTACAGCGGATTATATCAACTGCCCGATGGAAAAGGACGAGTATGAAGCATTTTACGAAGCTCTCATTTCAGCCGAGCGTGCTCCGCTTCACGAAGGCGTTGAAAATATCAAGGTTTTCGAGGGCTGTATGCCCGTTGAAATAATGGCACAGAGAGGGCGCGAAACACTTTGCTTCGGACCTCTTAAACCCAAGGGACTCCCGAACCCCAGAACGGGAAAAGAACCTTACGCGGTACTTCAGCTCCGTCGTGACAATACGGAAGGAACGCTCTATAACCTTGTCGGATTTCAGACGAACCTCAAATTCGGCGAGCAGAAGAGAGTCTTCTCGATGATACCCGGACTTGAAAATGCTGAATTTGTGCGTTACGGCGTAATGCACAGAAACACATATATAAATTCTCCGCTTGTTCTCAATACCGACTACAGTCTTATAAAATACCCCAAGGTGTTTTTCGCAGGACAGATAACAGGTGTTGAGGGATACGTGGAATCTGCATCATCAGGTATGATTGCAGGAATAAACGCCGCAAGGAAAATGCTCGGTAAGGAAAGTGTCACTTTCCCCGCATCCACCTGCAGCGGTGCTCTTATCAAGTATATTACTGATCGTGAAAATAAAAAGTTCCAGCCGATGAATGCCAATTTCGGCATTATCGAATGGAACCGTGTAAAAATCAAAAACAAAAAAGAACGTTATGAATATATATCCTCACTTGCTCTTGATGCCTTGAAGGACATCCTTAACGACCTACACTGAAGACGCCTCAAATCGCGAATTTTCGGTATATTTCGATTTGTCGTCCTTGAAAGGCGCGTAGCCTTCCTACCTCCTCCGCATCAAAATCTCCTCAAAAATTCATCGGTTTGAGGTCTAAGGAGTTTTAGAATAATGAATTTTGTCTCAATCAAGGCAAAAACACAGAAAATATGGTAATATTTCCGAGGCTTTTAACGAAGAGTGAGGCGAAATTCATATTATAAAACCGTCTTTAGCGTTTGTCGTTAAGGATGGTGATATTTCTTAACAATACATTCTTACCGCGCCACGAAAAGGCGCGGTTTTTGTATTTTGACAAAAACTCTTTATTTGAAAGATTTTCAATATCTTCTCTTGTGAGAGTGTCTATCATATCCTCGGTGAATTCTTTCATCGGACGCGGAGTGATATTGTTGTGCGGACAAACCCTCTGGCACATATCACAACCGAATACAAGACCTGATTTTTTCAGTATGGCGATTTCACTTTCTGTGAGGTCGCCTTTTTTCTGACTTATATGCGAAGCGCATTTATCAATGCAGAATCCGTCGCCGAGCGCACCGCCCACACACTCTTTTATACATCTGTTACAACTCATACAGCTTTTATCAAGCGGACTGTCTTCGGGAAGAAGTAAATCCGTCAGAATATAACCGATGAAAAAGTAACTGCCGAAATCATCGTTTATAAGCATACGGTTCTTTCCGTAAAAGCCGAGCCCTGACTTATATGCAAGGTCACGGTCGATTTCAGGACCTATGTCGGCAAAAACTTCGCAAGAAGCATCGGGAAAAAGTGATTTTATAAAAGAGATAACCTCGGAAAGCTTTTCTTTTATAACCGTATGATAATCGTAAGAACGTGCGTAAAGCGATAAATTCCCGTCCCTGTCACCGCAGTAATAGGGGAAAAGGCAAACAATAGCGCATTTATCACCATATTTTGCAACACCGCATTTTTCGATGCCTTGCGAATGAATAAAATCAAATATTCGGTTTTTAATAAGTTTCATCAGTCATCAGCCCTTATTAACCCGGTAGTAATATAAACTTCTTCAAAACCTATTTTGCGAAGAAGGTATGAACAATAATTTGCTGTTGCACCCGTCGTGTAAATATCATCCACTAAAAGCACTGTGCCACTACCTTTTTTATTTGTGGGAAAGTAGCACTTGCGGACGTTCTTTTTACGCTGTATCGCGCTTAATGTATGCTGATCCTCACCGTCGTTTGTTCTTTTAAGATACGAAACGCAGGGAATCTTCAATAACTTTGAAAGCTCTTTTGCAATAAGTGCGGATTGATTATAACCGCGATTGAATTTTCCCTTGGGACTTTGCGGTACGAATGTTATGCAATCAAACTTTGTGTAATAATCGGACGCAAGAATCTTGTCCGCCATAAGATATGCGATTCCTTTTGCATAATAAGGATGCCCCGACTTTAAAGCGATAACACAATCCTTCGCCGCATCTTTATAAATAAGAGGGATGAAAGAATGTGTAAAATACATCTTTTCGCTCTTGCAATCTGCGCAGATATGATGCGAAAACTCCTCGATAGGTCTTGAACATATACTGCAACAGTTTTCAGGAACGAAGGGGAGCTCGGACAGACACTTACTGCACACAGGGATTTTGTCTTCCAGAATTTCTTCACAGAAAGGACATGTCGGAGGAAAAATAAAATCTAAAACTTTATCAATCATTTTCATGTGCCTCCACAAGCCTTCTTTTTAGTGAACTGTAACGTGTCTGGAGCTTGTTGTTACGCACCATCTGTGCCACGCTTTCAGGAGAACCTACAAGAATGACAAGCTTTTTACCTCTTGTAACTGCTGTGTATAAGAGATTTCTCGTCATCAGCATCGCAGGGAACGAACATACGGGGATAATAACGGCACTCCATTCGCTACCTTGACTTTTGTGTACTGTAAGAGCATACGCCATATCAAGATCCTCTATCGATGAAAAATCGTACTCTACTATTTTGCTGTCATCAAAAAGGATACGCATACTTTTTTCTTTCGGAGAAATATCAAGAATTGTTCCGATATCTCCGTTATATATTCCAAAACCGTCGTTTTTTCCATCGGGGGATGACCATAACATATCATAATTGTTGCGTGTCTGAATAACCTTATCACCGACGCGGAAAACCCTTTCGCCGAATGCTTTTTCCTTTTTGCCGTGTGAATGAGGATTAAGCTTTTCCTGAAGCACTTTATTGAGGTTCACCGTTCCGACTATTCCTTTTCGGGAGGGGGAAAGAACCTGAATATCATTTATGCTGTCAAAACCGTACGCTTTTCCAAGGCGTCCCGTACAAAGCTCGCAAATTGTTTCAAGCGCCCCGTCGGGAGTTCTCTGCATAAAGAAAAAGTCGGTTTCGCTATCGTTTTTAAGGGGCATTTCGCCCATATTTATTCTATGTGCATTCGTTACAATACGGCTACTCTCTGCCTGACGGAAAACCTCGTTAAGCCGTACGGACGGAATAACGTCGCTTTCTAACATATCGCGCAGAACATTTCCCGCACCGACGGAAGGCAACTGATCGCTGTCGCCTGCCATGATAAGACAAGTACCACGCTTTAATGCTTTAAGCAGTGCAGAAAAAAGAAGTACATCAACCATACTCATTTCATCGACGATAACGACATCGGCATCAATGGGGTTGTACTGATTTCTGCCGAAACGCTGGTCGAGAGCGTCGCTAACCTCAACCTCCAAAAGTCGGTGGAGCGTTTTTGCCTCCATATTGCAAGATTCTGAAAGCCTTTTTGCCGCCTTGCCGGTAGGTGCGCAAAGTGCAATTTTATATTCGTGTTTTTCAAAAATGTCCATTATAACTTTCATTATTGTGGTTTTACCCGTACCGGGACCACCCGTAATGATAAGAACCCCTCCGCCCAGTGCTTTTATCACCGCATCCTTCTGCATTGCGGAAAGCTCGATGGAACTTCTTTTTGATTCAAAAGTAATATCCTCTTCGATATTGTTTGAATACGGACGCGCCAGGGCGAGCAGTTCTCCAAGTTTTCCTGCGCAGGAAAGCTCTGCGTTATAAAACGTTGGAAGAAAAACAAAATCGTCCTCGAAAATAAGCTTGGCGTCATATTTCATCTGTGCAAGTGCACTTTCAACGTCGGCTATTTCGCAACCTAAAAGCTCTGACGTAGAGTAGGTCAGCTCGTCTTTCTTAAGACATGTATGCCCCGAAAGAGTAGCATAGGTCAGCATATGCACAACCCCGCCTGCAACACGAGCAGGGTGGTTTTTTGCTATATTCATTTCAAGCGCAATTCTGTCCGCCGTTTTAAAACCGATTCTGTCAACACTTTCGCACAAAATGTACGGATTTTCTTTTATAAGGTCAATCGACTTTTGCCCGAATATCTTAAAGACTTTGAGAGCAAGATTAGGAGAAACGCCGTGCTCCTGCAAAAACATAACTGTCTGCGATGCGTCCTGACGTATCAGGAACGATTCCGAAATTTTTATTGCTCTGCTTTTTGATATGCCTTTAATCTCGGTAAGGCGTTCCGGCGAGATTGCAATTATTTCAAGCGCTTCCTCGCCGAATTTATTTATAATCTTTTTGGCAGTAGCTTCTCTTACTCCGCTTATAATTCCTGAAGAAAGGTATGACAAAATAGCGCTGACCTTACGAGGTAGAGCGCGTTCAACACTTGTTACGGAAAACTGTTCGCCGTATTCGGGATGATTTACCCACTTGCCTTCCAAAATAACCTGCTCTCCCGGAGCGACAAAAGGCATATTGCCACACACGGTGACAAGGGCATTGTTCACATCCACCTCGCACACCGTGTAGCCGTTTTCCTCATTCTGATATATAATTTCGTAAATTTCGCCTGTAAGCTTCTCCGTTGTGGACGTTGTCATAAGTATTCCTGCCTAACCAAAAGTGGATAATCCGAACTCTGATTTTCAGAGGCGGATTTCCGCTTCCAATGTGTTAAAATACTCGGTAATCCGTCAGGATTACCTGCGTTTTTGCCTTCCGCAACCAAAAATCCGCTCTTTAAAAATTCTACGACCTAAAACGTATGAAATTTTGAGTAGAGCAGGTAGCGGAAGATGCGAAAGGCTGATGCCTTGCAAAGATGATAAGCCGAAAGATAACGAAATTGCATCGTTTTAGGCAGGTTAGGATTGTTCACTTTCGGTTAATCCCTCAAAAATCCCGTG
>JAZREK010000016.1:0-8862 GCA_045660765.1 Clostridia bacterium | reverse complement strand
AGCGTCGTAGCTAACGAGCTCAAAGGGATCTGCTGCAAAAACTGTCAAACCGGAAAGAATTGTAACAGCCATGCAAAGAGCCACTAAGAGAGAAAGGATTTTGCTAGTCTTTTTCATAGTTTTTTCCTCCTAAAAAATTTTTTTATATTTAAATTAATTTATCCCCTTTTTTATGTGCACGAATAATTCCCATTGAAAGCAAAAACGTGCTATATATAATAGGAAGAAACTCGTGTCGGTGGGGGGACTGCCCCCTTATTATAATAATCCTAATATAATTATTAGCACAATATGGATAAAAAGTCAATAAAATAGCTCTTTTTTTCTTCGTCTTTTTCAACAAAATTTCTTTCTTTTTATATAAGATTTGCGCAAAACGGCTTTTTTCTTCTCTCAAGGAAGCCACGCTGTATCGAGAGGCATGATAAAAAGAGCCGGACTCTTCACATAGCAATCAGGAAACCTTATTGACATATATTGTTAAAAGTGCTAAAATTTAATTATCATCTTAAGGAGGAATAGAAATGAAAAAGTATTTATCACTCGTTTTGGCAATTGTACTTGCTATGGCACTCGTTCCTAACGTTGTTCTCGCAGCAAGAGTCGGCGACACAATAGGTTATGCACAGCCTACTGACATCGTTGCTACAATTAATGGTTTCCAGCTTGAATCCTACAACGTAGACGGTCATACATACATCTGTGTTGAAGATTTGCGCTACTATGGTTTTGATGTTTATTATGATAACTATTCAAGATCTCTTTCTTTCAGCCGTAACTATGGCGTAAGCTATATTGACCCCCAGAACACAAACCCCAACTTCTGGTCAATCGGCTCTAACAATACAAAGAAAAAGATTCTTTACACAGATATCGTTACATACGCAAACGGCAATTATGTAGCAGCTGCTAACATCAACGGCAAGACAATTATAAACTTTAACTCACTTGCTGCATTCGGTACAGTTTCATACAATAATGACTACCGCAAAATCTCTCTCGTTATGGACGATGTTAACTACAATCTTGTTGATGTGTATGCAGATTTCCTCAACGAAAACAACGGCTACAATGAAGGTTGGAAAACAATCTGGAGAGCAAAGGGAAACCTTCTAATGCTTATAGGTACTGCTCGTTCTTACATGAATAAGGACGAAAGAAACGCTTACATAAAAAATAAATTCCCCAGTGATAAGAGCGATATGGATGCCATTCGCAATAATGCATTAAGTATCGGTGTTCCGGTTTCTTCTGTTTATATAGAAGCAAGAAATACCGACGGTACAGTTATTGCATCTTATCAGACAAAATAAAAAGCATATTAAAACCCCCACAGCAATAGCGGGTTGGTTATAGGGATTATTTGTCCAAAAATAGTGATTTTGGCGTATAACTGCGTTAAAAATGCTTGTAATCCGTCAGGATAACTTCACATTTTTGCCTTGTTCTACATCCAAACTTACTATTTTTCGGATGCTTCGCAGTTTTAGAATAGAGATTTTTCGTTTAAGAAAAGAAACAAAAATGGCGGAATACTTTCGTATTTCGCCATTTTTTTTTGCGTAGTATTAACGGAAAAGATCAGTCTAAAACCAATTCATCCCTATGCGAACACCGCTAAGAACGGTCTTTAATTTTACTAAATTAGTTTGTGATAACCTTTTCAGTTTCCTTGTCAAAGAGATGAATCTTTGAAGGATCAAGAGCAACCTTGATTGTTGTGTTGATTGCTGCTGTGCTGTCGGGCTTAACACGAGCGATGAAGTTCATACCGTCTACTACAAGGTAAAGATATGTTTCAGCACCCATCATTTCTGTAACTTCTACGTCTGCGCTTACAACGCTTGAAGAGTACTTTTCAATTGATTCTACATCGTCGTAGATATCTTCAGGACGGATACCCATGATAACTGTTTCGCCCTTGTACTGCTTAGCCTTTGCAGCCTTGTCGCCTGTAAGAACGATAGAGTTAGAACCGAACTTAACAGCTACTGCACCGTTTTCTTCAACGATTGTAGCGTCACAGAAGTTCATCTGGGGTGAACCGATGAAACCTGCTACGAAGATGTTGCAGGGGTTGTTGTAAAGCTTCTGGGGAGAGTCAACCTGCTGCATGATACCGTCTTTCATAACAACGATTCTTGTACCCATTGTAAGAGCTTCTGTCTGGTCATGAGTAACGTAGATGAATGTTGTCTGAAGTCTCTGATGAAGCTTTGAAATTTCAGATCTCATCTGTACACGAAGCTTAGCATCGAGGTTTGAAAGAGGTTCGTCCATAAGGAATACCTTAGGTTCACGAACGATAGCACGACCGAGAGCAACACGCTGACGCTGACCACCTGAAAGAGCCTTGGGCTTTCTTTCAAGGAGGTGTTCGATATCAAGGATACGAGCTGCTTCTACAACTCTCTTATCGATTTCTTCCTTGGGAGTCTTACGAAGCTTAAGACCGAATGCCATGTTTTCGTAAACTGTCATATGGGGATAAAGAGCGTAGTTCTGGAAAACCATCGCGATATCTCTATCCTTGGGAGCTTCGTCGTTCATATACTTTTCACCGATGTAAAGCTCGCCTTCGCTGATTTCTTCAAGACCAGCGATCATTCTGAGTGTTGTTGACTTACCACAGCCTGAAGGACCAACGAAAATGATGAATTCCTTATCTGCAATGTCAAGTGAGAAATCAGAAACGGCGGTAACGCCACCGGAATATCTCTTATAAATGTTTTTGAGCTGTAAACTTGCCATTTTTTGTGACCTCCTAAAAAATAAACGCAATTATCAAAATTACACTACTAGTATTCTAACATAACCCTCGTTTTTTTCAAATACCCTCATTACACAAATTTTTCACTTTCTTTTGTAGACTTTGCACAAGTTTTCAACTTCTTTGTCAAAAAGTTCTCTGTATGCGCCTTTTTCAAGCGTTTCATCAAGATAAAAATCACCATATGCAAGGCGTTTTAGATAAATCACTTTATTATCCACAGCCTGTGCCATTCTTTTCACCTGATGAAACTTACCTTCTGTTATGGTAAGGTTTATTTCATCCTTTTCAACGCGCTCCACCTTCGCGGGTTTTGTCATACATTCTCCGATATCAACCCCGTTTTCAAGAAGGGATATTTCTTCGTCTGTTATTTCTTTTTCAAGTCGCACAAAATACGTCTTCCCCACATCTTTATTGGGCGAGAGCATATTATGCGCAAGTGCGCCATCGTTTGTCAGAAGAAGGAATCCTTCCGTATCTATGTCAAGTCTTCCGACAGGAAAAAGCGCATATCTTGTATATGACGGATCGAGAAGGTCAAGAACTGTTTTCTGCCTTTTGTCTTCAGTAGCACTGACAACTCCCGAAGGTTTATGAAGCATAATGTATACGTACTTTTTATACGATACCTCTATCCCGTCAAGGAGGATGATTTCGTCTTCGGATACAGAGAGTGCAATGTCTTTTACAACCTTGCCACAACGCATTACGCGTCCTTTTTTAATCGCGTCTCGTGATTGACTTCTCGTCATCGCCGCGCCGTCGGATATGAATTTGTCAATACGCATAATGCCCCTCTTTTCCCTTTTTTAAATTATCATTTACACCATTATAAACTAACTAAAACACCGATTAATATGCCAGCAACAACCGTTGAAAGAAATGCTAGCGCAACACATTGTTTTCCCATAGATTGTTCGTCGAGATCATCCTTTGCCATTAATATTGACCCTAGTATAAACCCAACAGTCGGAATAAAAAAGCTTATTATATACCTGGAATTGTCGTTTCTTGATTCAACTCTCTGCGTTTTTGTCTTTTCATTCCAGGGTTTGCGACCAGTTAGTTTATCTATTATATTATTAACCCTCCCTGTCGCTACATATAGCAGAATATAAAGAAGAATCACAATTATTATAGTTGTTATCATTTCACCAAATCCTTTTTGTGTTTTCTCTATTATACCACAAAAAAAGACCGAAAGCAATCGCTTTCGGCCCTTTAAATCACACTTTGTCGTCGTACATTTCCATAGCTTTGCAAATATCGTCAAAGCTGTTGCACTTTCCGTTTTTAACATAAAGGTACGATGTTGTCATACCGCTAACAAGACAGCTCTTCACATCAAGACCTGCAAGAAGTCCTGCACAGAAACCTGAATTGAAGTTATCACCGCCGCCTGTTGTTTTCTTGGGCTTTTCGCAGAGAATGCCCTGAACCTCAACCTCTCCGCCGTCAAACACCGCTGCAGAGCTGTCCACGGGGTGAATTATAACCGTGCCGATACCTGAATATTCCTTGATAGCACGTGCGATAGCAAGCGAACCTTCGTATTCGCCATCACACAAAACGTTGTGCATTACCATTGCTTCACTCTTGTTAAGTCCGAGGTATGTGGGCGCATACTGACTGTATTTACCGAACATTTTAAGCGCTGCCTTAATTTCTTCGGGAGAGCGTTTTGCACAATCGGCAATATCTATATATACTTTTCTGTCCTTGTTTTTAAGGCGTGGCATTACAAGTTCGAGGAATTTTTCATAAATTTCGTGGAAGTGCACGAGATAACTCCAGTTTACAAGCGTAATGATGTCGGCATCTTCAAAATGTTTTACAAGTTCGTCGACACTGACACGCTCGATAAGGTCATTCCATGTAAGCTGGCTGATTTCTTTAATATTACTCATAATAACCTTTCCGTCTTCAAACTCAAAAAGGTATGAGTATCCCGGTTCACTGACACTAATTGTTTTGCAGTTTTCGTGAAGATTGAAAATCGGATTAACCTCGGGATATCCGAGAGCACCGATACAGGTACAATTTACTCCCATATTTGCAAGACCGTTGATATAGTGCGGTCCGCATCCACCGAAATCGGTCTTTTCAAAAACGAGTTCCACGTTACCGCTTCGTCCGGCAAGAGAAGTGATTTTTTCTCCAAACTGGTCAATCGTGGGGTAATATGTACAATTTTCCTCGTCCGCACGTGTCTTGACAGGTTTTACGATGTAATCCACAAAACCGTCAAATCCTGCACATACGGATTTTGACTGCACAAGTTCCTTCTTTTCCCTAAACTGCTGTGAATATTTCATGATTTCCTCCAAAGTGTGTTAGTTTTTCTTTGCTTTGACATATTATATCACAAGATTTTTTCCATTTCAATTGTCATTATTACTTTTTATGGGAATCATTACTCCGTCAAGCGTTATCCCCATAATATCTCCGCCGATTATTTTTCCGTCATGCACAATTATATTTGCACGTGCATTCTGCGACGGGATAAGATATGTATAGCGCTTGCACTTTTTCCCTTTGTATGGCGAAAGGTCGTAACCGTTCTCTTTTAAAAGATTGTTGTATTTTTCGTACACGTCGTTAAATTCTCTTGGAATTGTGAATTCCACCACCTCGTAGGGGTTTTCAACTACATCGTTATATCCCATTTCTTTTACAATTTCTGAATACGCCGTACTTGTAGAGGGGTTTGTTTTCACAAACAGAATAATTCCTATCACTATTATTGAAATCAACAAATATTTACGCATAAAAAAACACCCTTTCGGAAAAGTTTATTCCGAAAGGGTTTCTTTTATACTTATTCAGCAGAGAAAGGAAGAAGTGCGATGATACGAGCGCGCTTAATAGCAATTGTAAGCTGACGCTGATGCTTTGCACATGTACCTGTGATTCTTCTGGGAAGAATCTTTGCTCTTTCTGAAACGTAACGACGAAGCTTTGCTACGTCTTTGTAATCGATATCAGTAACCTTATCTACACAGAACTGGCAAACTTTCTTCTTTGCCTTTCTAGCTCTGAAAGGTCTTTCTGTCTTATCTTTTTCCATCATGGCCAAAACCTCCTAATCTTAGCATACGAGAGCCGTATCTCATATGCCTTAATCTTGTTTAATTTGCATACTTTTAATTTGTCGCCCTTCAAAGGCGTCAGCCTTTGTTCGTCCTCCGCATCAAAATTATATCAAATTTCTCTGCGTTTAAGGTCGAAGAGTTTTAAAGCTGTAAATTTTGCTATGACGCAAAGAAAATTCAAGAATAATACCGACGTATATTCGCAGAATTTTCTGCAGCAGCATTTAAAATTTACGTTTTAAAACCATGTGTGGCACAACTCTCGTATGCTCAGAATGGTAAATCATCATCTGTACCCATAGGAGAAATAGGTTCGGGAAGAGAACCGAAGTCTGCTACCTGTGAGTAAGCGTCATCAGAGGGAGCACCCTGTGAATCACGCTTGCTTTCAGCAAAGTAAACCTGACTTACAACAACATCTGTTGCATAACGCTTCTTACCGTCCTGATCATCCCAAGAGCGTGTCTGAAGACTTCCTTCAAGAGCAATCATACTGCCCTTTCTGAAGTACTTAGAAATAAACTCCGCAGTCTGTCTCCACGCAACGCAGTTGATGAAATCTGCCTTACGCTCTTCGCCCTGACGAACGAAGTTACGGTCTACCGCGATAGAGAATGAACAAGTGCTGATTCCCTGCGGTGTACTACGAAGTTCGGGGTCGCGAGTAAATCTGCCCATCAAAATAACTTTGTTAAGCATTTTTTACGCCTCCTTACGGATTGTGATAGTACGCATAACGCCATCTGTGATGCCGTAAATTCTCTCGAGTTCCTTGGGGAATTCGGGAGCTGATGCGAAGTTCACAAGAACATAGTAACCTTCTGTCTTGAAGTCGATAGGATAAGCAAGCTTTCTCTTACCCCATACATCAACGCTTTCAACTGTTCCGTTATCAGCGATAAGCTTCTGGAACTTTTCAGAAAGAGCAGTAATCTTCTCCTCCTCAAGCGCAGCGTCAAGAACAAAAATGGTTTCATACTTGTTGATAATTTCAGCCATTTTCTACACCTCCTTTTGGACTTTGGCCCCGATACCTCGGAGCAAGGATATGCATTTTCCATAAAAATGCTTTGTAATTATATAATGAAGAGGGGGTTTTGTCAAGTATTTTTTCATTTTTCGGAAAATTGTTTTTTCCTAATATATATTGCGACATTTTTCTTTACAAATTATCAAATATATGGTAGTATGAAAATAACGAAGCACAAGCAGTGGTGCTTGTGACAAAATTTAATACTTTAGGAGTGATTAGTTTGGCAAAGAATCAGAAAAAACTTGACGGCCCTATCTATGACGCTCGTGAGCTTGGCGGCGGAAAAATGATTGTTCTCGGATTCCAGCATATGTTTGCTATGTTCGGTGCAACAGTTCTCGTTCCCCTTCTCACAGGTCTCAGCGTTTCTGCAACTCTTCTTTTTGCAGGTCTGGGCACACTTTTGTTCCACTTCCTTACAAAAGGTAAGATTCCCGCATTCCTCGGTTCTTCATTTGCATTCCTCGGTGGTTACTTCACAATCGCTGAAATATGTAAAGAAGCAAACATCGAAAACTTCTCTGCTTACGCAGGTATAGGTGTTGCATGCGCAGGTCTTTTGTATGTCCTTCTTGCAGCGCTTTTCAAAATTTTCGGTGCGAAAAAGGTTATGCGTTTCTTCCCCCCGATTGTAACAGGTCCTATCATCATTGCTATCGGTCTTACACTTTCTCAGACAGCTATCGACAGTTGCGCAGCTAACTGGTGGCTTGCCATCGTTGCTATCGTTACAATTATCGTTTGCAACATCTGGGGTAAGGGCATGATTAAGATTATCCCCATCCTTCTCGGTGTTGTTGTTTCTTACGCTGTTGCCGCTGTTACAAAGCAGGTTGATTTCACAGCAGTTAAGGAAGCAGCTTGGATTGGTCTTCCCGTTGTATGGAAGAATACAGCTTTCTCTCTTTTCAAAGATGCAAATGCATCAATAGTTATTACATCTATTATTTCAATCGTTCCTATTGCTATCGCTACTATCATCGAGCATATCGGTGACGTTTGTGCAATCAGCTCAACAGTTAACAAGAACTATGTTGAAGAACCCGGCCTCCACAGAACACTTCTCGGTGACGGTCTTGCAACATCACTTGCAGCACTCTTCGGTGCCCCTGCAAATACAACATACGGCGAAAACACAGGCGTACTTGCTCTTACAAAGGTTTATGACCCCAAGGTTGTAAGACTTGCAGCATATTTCGCAATTCTCTTCTCTTTCTCACCCAAGTTTGCAGCACTCATCAACACAATGCCCACAGCGGTTGTTGGCGGTGTATCACTCGTTCTTTACGGTATGATTTCTGCAGTTGGTGTTAGAAACGTTGTTGAAAACAAGGTTGATTTCACAAAATCAAGAAACGTTATCATCGCGGCTCTTATCCTTGTCCTTTCAATCGGTATCAAGTATTCACCCGTTTGCGGTGGTGCAATCACATTCCCCGTTGGAAAGATCGATATCAGCCTTTCAGCTCTTGCAGTAGCGGCTCTTGTTGGTATCATCCTTAACGCAATCCTTCCCGGTAAGGATTACGAATTCGGTGCAGACCAGCAGGGCGATACATCAGTAAACTTCAAGGTTTGATAAAAACTTAAAAACAAAAAACACCTGACGCAAGTCAGGTGTTTTTTTTTGTTCTTGAAGATAACCATTAAAACCAAAAAGCCACCTGCAACAGCAGATGGCTTCTTTTTTATTTGCAATATTTTACGAGAGAAATCAGATAGCTCTTACAACTTTTCCGCTTCTCAAGCAACGAGAGCAAACATGGATTGTCTTGGGAGAACCGTTAACAACAGCCTTTACAGTTTTGATGTTGGGCTTCCAAGCACGGTTTGATCTTCTGTGAGAGTGACTTACCTTGATACCGAAAGTAACACCCTTACCGCATACATCACATTTAGCCATATCTATTTCCCTCCTTAGAGATTTCTAACAATTACATACTTTTTTACGTGCATAGGTTATT